>JANMWM010000169.1:0-5928 GCA_031394005.1 Sphingomonas sp. | reverse complement strand
CGGCGCCGAGTTCGACCAGTTTTGGGCCAGAGGCGCTCTGCGAAACCGCGACGGGCGTGCTGGTGAGCGTTTGCGTCCAGCTTCGCCCGGATTGCGGGAGCGTAATCGTGATGGGTAGCGGGGAGCGTTCGTCGCCGCGCGGCGCGTAACCGACGGTCTTGGTGCCCAGCAGGGCGCCGATCGAGTCGTTGATGTCGCGTGTCGAGAGGCCATAATAGTCGATTCGATCGCGCCGGGGAATCAGCCGGAGCTTGGGGCGGGGCTGGCCAACGCTGTTGTCGACATCGACGATATAGGGAATCGACTTGAAGATTTTTTCCAGTTCAGTCGCGGTGGCGCGCCGGCTCTGGGCATCGGGACCGTAGATTTCCGCAAGCAAAGTCGCGAGCACCGGCGGTCCCGGCGGGGTCTCGACGACCTTGATCGAGGCGCCGTCAGGTAGCTTCAGCGCCTTGAGCTTCGTGCGCAGATCGAGTGCGATTTGATGGCTCGAGCGGTCGCGATTACCCTTGGGCAGCAAGGTTACCATGACATCGCCCATTTCCGGGCGGTTGCGCAGAAAATAGTGACGAACAAGACCGTTGAAATTGAATGGCGCTGAGGAGCCCAGATAGGCTTCCATCGCGGTCGCTTCGGGGAGCTCGCGGGTCAGGCGGGTGACGTCTTCGAGGACGCGTCCCGTGCCTTCGAGGCTGGTGCCCTCGGGCATATCGACCACGACCTGCACTTCTGATTTGTTGTCGAAAGGCAGCAGCTTGACGGTCACAGCTTTGAAATAGAACATGGAGCAGGCGAACAGCGTGGCGACGCCGACGGCAATTAGGAAATTGCGCGCCGATTTGCGATCGTCAATTACCCGGTGGGCGACACGCGCGTAGAGCCGACCGAGCTTGCCGCCGCTCGCATCATGGCCGTGCCCGCTTTCGGCAGACAGCGTTCTGCGCGCAAACCGAATCATCAGCCATGGTGCAATCACCACCGCGACGAAGAAGGAAAAAACCATCGCGGCCGACGCATTGACTGGAATCGGCGCCATATATGGCCCCATCAGGCCCGAGACGAACAACATAGGCAGCAGCGCCACTACCACCGTAAGGGTGGCGACCACCGTGGGGTTACCGACTTCGGCAACGGCTTCGATTGCGGCCTCAGCCCGGGTGCGATCGTCGGACATCGCCCAATGTCGGGCAATGTTCTCAATCATGACGATGGCATCGTCAACGAGGATACCGATCGAGAAAATCAGCGCGAACAGGCTGACGCGGTTGATCGTGTAGCCCATGAGGTTCGAGGCAAACATGGTCAGCAGGATCGTTGTCGGGATCACTACCGCGGTGACGGCGGCCTCGCGCCAGCCAATTGCAAAGCCAATCAGGACGACAATCGAGATCGTCGCGAGCGCGAGATGGAAGAGAAGCTCATTGGCTTTCTCATTTGCAGTCGCGCCATAGTTGCGCGTGACCGCGACATCGACGCCCTCGGGAATGAGGCCGCCCTTCAGGCTTTCGAGGCGGGCAAGCACCGCGTCGGAGACCACCACGGCATTCGCGCCCGATCGCTTGGCGATCGCAATGCTTACCGCAGGGGCGCTCGACCAGTGCCCGTCGGTGCGTGCCCAACGCCAGGCGCGGGCCTGATCCTCGCGCGGCCCCTGAGTAATCGAGGCGACGTCGCGCAGATAGACCGGAGCTCCGGCTATCGACCGGACGGTGAGCATCCCCACATCCTGCGCCGAGGAGAGGGTCTGACCCGCGGTGACCGCGACGGCTTGGCCGCCTTCACGGATGCTACCGACGGGAAAGCTACGATTGGACTGCATCGCCGCATCGATGACACCGCCGAGCGCCACGCCATATTGGCTGAGCTTGCCAGGATCGGGCGCGATGCGAATTTCTTCAGGGCGCCCGCCAGTGAGGAAGGTAAGCCCCACATTGTCGACCTTGGCGATTTCGGTCCGCAACCGAACGGCAAGAGCATAAAGCGTTTGGTCGTCGTAATGACCGGCCGCACCGAGTTTGGGCGAAAGCGTCAAGACGACGGCGGGGACGTCGTTGATGCCGCGTACGGTGACCTTGGGCTCAGGGATGCCGACGGGTATGCGGTCCCAGTTGGCGCGCAGCTTCTCGTCGATCCGGGTTGCGGCAGCCTCGGGGTTCGATCCGACCAGAAAGCGCGCCGTCACCATCACGCCATCGTCTTCGGCTTGAGTATAGACATGCTCTACGCCATCGACGCTCTTGACGATCGTCTCGAGCGGGATGCCGACCAGCTGGACGGCGTCGGGCGCCGATAGGCCGGGCGCCGTCACCTGAATATCGACCATCGGCACGCTGATCTGCGGTTCTTCCTCGCGCGGAATCGTGAACAGGGCGAGCAGACCGATGGCGATCGCGACGAGCAGGAACAGCGGGGTCAGCGGCGATGTGATGGTCGCGCGGGTAAGGCGCCCTGACAGGCCAAGATTCATTTGGAGCGCCGCGGGATAAAGAGGGTATCACCGGTCGTAATTCCACCCAGGATTTCGAGCGTTGCAGGGTCACCCGTCGGCGCGGTCTGGATCACCACCGCAATGAGGCGGTGATCTGGGGTGACAACATCGACATAATCGATGCCGTAGCGCGTCGAGATGAAGCGGTGCGGGATCACAATGGCCCGCCGTTCGCCAACCTCGATCATAACCCCGACCCGTCGCCCCACGAGCTGGGTGCTAAGGCCAGGCACAGTCGCATCGACCTGCACCCGGCCGCCGGTGATCGCAGGATAGACCTGCACAACCTGCCCCTGGCGAGATCCCGCGGGCAGATCTCCCGTGGCAACTGTGACACGGGCACCGACGTGCACCGCGTCGGTCAAGGATTCCGGCAGATCGAGCCGGAGGACCGGCGGGCCTGCGGCAATGGTGGCGATCGACATGCCCGGCGCGACGACCGACCCTGCCGGAATATCGGCGCGCAACACCCGGCCGGTAGCGGGCGCGAGGACCGCGCCCTGCCCGGCGACGCTGGCGCTCGCATTTTGTTGGGCACGGGCGGCCGCGACCTGAGCATCGGCGGCGCGCGATATGGCCACGGACTGTTCGAGGCGTGCCTTGGCATAGACATTGTGGTTGTAGAGATAGTGGACTCGCGCGAGATCACCACGTGCCCGCGCCGCTTCGGCTTGGGCCGCAGCGACCTGAGCGCCTGCCGCACTGGTTTGGAATCCCAAGCGCGTGTCGACGATCGTTCCGATGTGCTGGCCTTTGGTCACTATGTCCCCGGCACGAACGGACAGACTGACCAATGTGCCGGAAATGCGGGCAAGCGTCTGAGCCTGATCGCGCGTTGTGATCTCAGCGCCGACCGCCTTCATGTCGGTGGTTTCCGCGAGCGCTACGGTTAGTCGTTCACCGGCAGGCAGTGCAGCGGTCTTTTTAGCGCTCGGCGTGCTGCCACCGCACGCGGTCAGCGCCAGGGCCGCAGCGGCGGCCATCCATGCCCATTTCGTCACTGCCGATGGCTCCCCTGTTCCATAACCTAACCGCGTTCGACCGGTAAGCCGGCAGCCTTCCAGGCGCCGATCCCGCCTGCGAGATGGGTGTCGATCCCCGAATGCGCGCCAACGCAGCGGTCAAGCGCGAGGCCCGACCGTTTGCCGCCAGCGCATTGGAGCACGATCGTCCGGTCCGGTGCATCCGGAACATTAGTTGGTGCGAAGCTCGAAAGCGGGGAGTTCACCGCGCCCTTGATATGCTCGGCCGCGAACTCGTCGGGTTCCCGCACATCAACGAGCACCGCCGAACCGTCTGCTAGCTTTTTGCTGAGGGTTTGCGCGTTGATTTCGCGGTGAGCCTTGGTCTTTCCTAATCCGAACATGCAGGGTCTCCATACTGGCAATCGATTTATCTATTGCAGATATCGTTTAACTATCATATTCAGTCAAGCGCGTTATTTGAGCCGCGAGGAATGGGCATCATGAACAAACCGAAGATCGTGGTGCTGGGAGCCGGGCTCGGGGGTACTATTGCCGCCTACGAAATTCAGGCTGCCGCCAAGGGTCGGGCCGAGGTCACGATGGTATCCGACTCGGAGATCTATTCATTCGTGCCGTCCAACCCGTGGGTAGCAGTTCGTTGGCGCAAACCCGAAGCCATCCAGGTGCATTTGCCGCCCATCTTCGCCAAAAAGAAAATCGGCTTCACAGCGGTTGGTGCAAAGCGCCTGCATGCGATCGAAAAGCGGCTCGAGCTTAACGATGGCAGCAGTATCAATTACGATTATCTTGTAATTTCTACCGGTCCTGACTTAGCATTTGACGAAATCGAGGGATTGGGGCCGCATGGGGGCTTCACCGTTTCGGTCTGTCAGACCGCCCACGCCTCGGCCGCGGCCGCGGCCTTTGATCGCTTCGTTGAAAACCCCGGGCCGATTGTGGTCGGCGCGGTGCAGGGCGCGTCTTGCTATGGCCCGGCTTATGAGTTTGCGCTGATCCTCGATACCGAGCTTCGTCGCCGCAAGATCCGCGACAAAGTTCCGATGACCTTCGTCACCGCCGAGCCCTATATCGGCCACCTCGGTCTCGATGGCGTCGGGGACACCAAAGGCCTACTCGAAAGCACGCTGCGCGAACGACACATCAAATGGATTACAAATGCGCGCGTCGCCAGGGTCGAGGCGGGCATGATGCATGTTGAGGAGATTGCTGACGGCGGCGCGATCGCCAAGACGCATGACCTGCCCTTCGCCTATTCGATGATGCTTCCAGCCTTCCGGGGCGTGCTCGCCGTCCGCGACATCCCGGGCCTCACCAATCCGCGCGGCTTCATCCTAATCGACAAGCACCAGCGCAATCCGGCCTTCCCGGAGATCTTCGCCCTCGGCGTCTGCGTCGCGATCCCGCCGACCGGGCCGACGCCAGTACCGGTCGGCGTGCCAAAGACCGGCTTCATGATCGAAAGCATGGTGACGGCGATCGCCGCCAATCTCGAGGCAATCCTCGACGGCAAGGAGCCCACCGCCGAAGCAACCTGGAATGCGGTCTGCCTTGCCGACTTCGGCGATGGCGGCGTTGCCTTCGTCGCGCAGCCGCAGATCCCGCCGCGCAACGTCAACTGGGCGGCGAGCGGGAAATGGGTCCATCTCGCGAAGGTCGGCTTCGAGAAATATTTTCTCCGCAAGGTGCGCAAAGGTGAGAGCGAGCCTTTCTATGAAAAGCTCGCGCTTCACGTCATGGGTATCAAAAAATTGCGGATGTGATCGCCTCGTTCGATAGGAAAAAGGAAAAACTCAATGACTCTTGATCGCGCCGTCATGATTTTCGCAGGCTGTGTCGTTCTTCTCGGCATCGTTTTGTCGCTTACTGTCCATCCTTGGTGGATCGGTCTTACCGCCTTTGCCGGGCTCAACCTGATCCAGGCCGGCTTCACCGGCTTCTGTCCTGCAGCGATCGCCCTCAAGGCGATGGGCGTTCGTCCGGGCAACGCATTTCAATGATAAGCAAGCGCCGCGTCGCACACCTGATGTTGTGGCTTATCGCCCCGCTGGCGGTGAACAACGCGGCGCACGCGACGACGTTAGACGAGGCAATTAGTGCGGGCATCGCGCACGCGCCCGAGATCGTAGCGGCAGATGCTGACGCGGACGCGGCAAAGGCGCGGCTTGAACAGGCGAAGGCGGGCCGCCTGCCGACTGCGACTCTCAGCGGCACGATCGGCTATGGCCGGCTCGATCCACGCGGATTCTTCGGGCTCGGCGCGGCCAACGTGATGCCGCGGGCCGCCCAGCTGGCTGTCGAGCAGCCCCTGTTCACGGGGGGCAGGGTCCGTGCCGGGATCGATCAGGCCCGCGCTGGCATCGCGGGCGCAGATGCGGGCAAAAGCGGTATTCGCAATCAGCTCGTCATGGCGGTAGTCCAGTCATACGGCGATGTCCTGACCGCCGCGCACATGGC
>JANMWM010000156.1:0-2828 GCA_031394005.1 Sphingomonas sp. | reverse complement strand
TCGGCGACTTGACGCCGAACCTGTTCAGCAAGCCGCGCACTCGACATCGGACCAAGGCTGGTATCGGGATCCAGCGGGTTGCCGAGACGGTATCCGCGCACGCCGTCGACGAACTTGTCGAGGAACGGCTGCCACACTTGTTCATCGACATAAATCCGCTCGACGCCGCAGCAGGATTGGCCGCTGTTGTAAAAAGCGCCGTCGACCAGGTTTTCGACAGCAGCGGAAAGGACTGCGTCGGCTCGTACATAGGCCGGGTCCTTGCCGCCGAGCTCGAGCGTCAAGTTTGTGAAGGATCCTGCCGCTGCGCGCTCGACGGCACGGCCGCCCTCTACCGACCCTGTGAAGGTGGCATGGCCCATGATTCCCGACGCAAGTAGCCGCGCTGTCTGCTCGTGACTGAGGAAAAGATTCTGGACCAGTCCGTCGGGCAAGCCCGCCATCTGGAAAGCTTGCGCGAACCGCTCCCCGGCGATCAACGTTTGCGCGGCGTGCTTGAGGAGCACCGCATTCCCCGCCAACAGCGCTGGGATGATCGTGTTCGCCGCAGTGAGAAACGGGTAGTTCCACGGGGCGATCACCAGGACCAAGCCGACGGGTTCGTGCGAAATCCGCCGCCTGATCCGTCCGTCGGATTTGACGACTTCGACAGCGAGGGCGTTTTCAGCGAGCGAGAGCATCCCGTTGACGCGCTCGATGAGGGATCGCAGCTCCCCGCCGTAGCGCACCGGCCGCCCCATTTGCCACGCGAGTTCGGGCACGATTTCGGGATTGAGAGTCTCCATCGCGTCAATAAAGCGGGCAACTATGCCGCAGCGTTGCGCAAGTGGTATTCGCGACCAATCGCGTTGCGCACGCCTGGCGCACGTGATGAAACCGTCGAGCTCGACGTCCGAATGCAGCGGGCGCCGGGCATATTCGCTTCCATCGACAGGAGAGATGCAGACTAAGTCATCTGACATTCTTGACCCCATCATATGATCTCGAAATAGCGAGCGAGCTGCCAGTCGGTCACGGCCTTGCGGGACTCTCGCTCCTCCCACTCGCGCGTTGCCGCGTAATGGTTGACGAACTCGTCTCCGAACAAGTCCCTTGCTGCCGTGGATGCTCGCAGATTTTGCGCGGCATCCCACAACGTTGATGGAAGCTCGCGTCCCGGCTCCGCCTGTTTCTCATAGGCGTTGCCGACGATAGGCTCGTCGGGATCGATCTGATTTTCCATTCCCCACAACCCTGACCCAATCGCCGCTGCGAGGGCGAGATACGGATTAATGTCGGCAGCTGCGACACGGTATTCCACACGCTGCGACTTCGCCGAACCGCCGATTACGCGCAGAGCGCAGGTGCGGTTCTCGAAGCCCCAAGTTGCGGACGTCGGCGCCCAGAAGCCAGGCACAAGCCGAGTGTATGAGTTTACCGTCGGCGCGATCATCGCCAGCACTTCAGGCATCAGCGCCTGCTGACCGCCTACGAACCAGCGCATGCGCTCGCTCATTGAATGAGATGCTCCTTCTTCGAAGAACGAGGATTCGCCGGAGTCTCGATCGACGAGCGACATGTGGAGATGCCCGGACTGGCCCGGCCAGTCCGGGGACCACTTTGCCATGAACGTCGCCATCCATCCGCGCCGCTGGCACAGAATTTTGACGATCGTCTTGAACAACGCGGCCTTGTCCGCCGCCTCGAGTGCGTCGTCGACCCGGATGGCGGCTTCGATCACGCCTGGACCGGTCTCCGTGTGCAGCGCTTCAATCTCGATGCGCATCTCGTCGCAGACTGACCAGAGCTCTTGGTAGAATTCCGAATGGACGCCCGAACGGAGCATAGAGTAGCCGAAATTCCCTGGAGTGATCGACTTCAGCGAGCGGTAGCCCTTGTCGCGCACGGACTGCGGCGTCTCGTCAAAGATGAAGAACTCAAACTCGGCTGCAGCCTTGACCTTAAAACCTGCCGAGGTGGCACGATTTAGCACGCGGCGAAGGATGCCGCGGGGGCAAACCGCCTCGGCCCGGCCCGTAAACTCGCCCAGGATTAGGGGAATGCCATTCTCGAATGGCATCGTGCGCATTGTCTCAGGCAGCAAGCGCCCGTCCGCGTCGGGATAGGCGGAATGCCAACCCGTGAACTTCAGTCCATCCACGAGCTGGTCGCCGCAGTCCCAGCCAAACACCACGTCGCAGAAAGCGAATCCGTTTTCCAAAGCAGAGCTGAGCTTGTCGGCGCTAAGATACTTGGCTCGGAGAACCCCATCGATGTCGAACACGCCGATTTTCGCGCATCGTGGGGCATTCTCGGACACCTGCCGAAAAATTTCCTCATTAGAAGTGCTCACTGCAGTCGTCTCCCAGCCCCCACCTAGAGGGTAACAGCAAGTCTGGCGAGCAAAAGTGGCCAAACAGCAGGTTGAATTTCCGACGCTCTTTCAGGGCCTTGAGCGCAATGCAGTATTGGCGCGAGGTCGATTTTTCGCATCGGAGGCTAGCTGAACTGGGTTATTCACCCAGTGTCAGGTTGCTTCCCGTTGCGCGCCCAGCGCCTTGGACAGCGGCCCGCGCACCGCGGCGAGGAGGATAGCGCCTCCCAGCGCAATGCCCGCATCCATCATCCAGAATGCGGTTGGGGTCATCTGATCGCAGAAACTGCCGATCCAGCCCATCAGGGTATGGCCGATGAAGGGTGAGAGGAAGGCACCGCCCATCAGGGTGGATGCGACGGCGGGCGGAGCAGTCCGGCTTATCAGGGCAAGAAGGGTGGGCCAATAATACATCCAGGCAAGACCCATCAGAAGATAGCCCGCCAACGCCCAGCTGACGGAAACTGATCCCGGC
>JANMWM010000146.1:0-3456 GCA_031394005.1 Sphingomonas sp. | reverse complement strand
GTGATGACCCTTTTTCAGCAGACTGTTAGACAGGGTTCGAAGCCAACTTAGCACGCCCGGCAACGATCAGATCGACCCAGTCGACGAACGCGCCCGCAAAGCCGGTCACGAACTTGCCCAGCATCTCGTCGCTGATCGTCCCGTCGGGTGCGATTTTGGCGTCGGTCAGCGTCCCCCAATAGGCCTCGGGCTGCTGCATCACCGGCACATCGAGGAATACGCAGCACTGGCGCACCGCATGGTTCGACCCGAACCCCCCGGTCATCCCCGGCGAGCCCGAGAACACCGCCGCTGGCTTCTTCGCGAAGACGCTTCTGCCATAGGGCCGCGAGCCCACGTCGATGGCATTCTTGAGCGCGCCCGTAATTCCACGATTATATTCGGGCGACCCGAACAACAGCCCGTCAGCAGCCGCGATCGCCGCGCGAAAGGCGGCATATTGCGCCGGCGCGGCATCGCCGTCCTTGTCCTGATTATAGAGCGGCAAGTCGCCGATCGCGACCGGCACAATGTCCATCCGCTCGCCCACGGCCGCCGCCATCGCCAGCCCGAGCCGCCCGTGGAAACTATCCTTGCGCAACGATCCGTTGAGCAGGGCGATGCGATGCTTTGTCACGGGCAGGCTCCTTGAACATGTTCACCCGTTCAATGAAGCCCGCGCGCAATGGTTGCGTCGGTCCGGCTCAAGCGTCGGCAGGAAGCCGGTGAAGCGCGCACAGCTTATTGCCGTCAGGGTCGCGCAGATAGGCGAGATACAGGTTCATTCCCCCACCCGAGCGCTTGCCCGGCGGATCCTCGATTGCGGTGCCGCCCGCGGCGATTCCCGCCTCGTGCCAGGCGTGCGCCTGATCGGGACCGGACACCGCAAAGCCGACCGTACAGCCATTGCCGTGCGTCGCCGGCTCGCCATTGATTGGCGGGGTGACCAGAAACACGGCGCTGTCCTTGAGGTACATCAGCCGCCCCTTTGGATCGACGACCCCCGGCTTGCCCCCGGTCGCGACGAACAGCGCGTCGTAGAATGTCTTCGACCGCTGGATGTCGTTCGATCCGACCATCATGTGGCTGTACATGTGCATCTCCTTTTGCAAACCGGGCGATGCCACGCGCACGGCTCCCCGCCAAGGCCGGATCAGCCTTTTTTTACGGTCACGCGCAGGAAGGTCGCGGGGATGTGCGTTCGACCCGCATCGCCCTCGTTCTGCCGAGTGAACAGCGCAACCAGCTCGGCGTGCAGCGCCTCCTCGCGCCCGTCCTTGGCGGCGGCGTCGAATGCGTTCATGGTCGGCCCGTAATAATGGCGAAAGCGATCGACCGCCTCAGCCGGTGGCCCGTCGAAATCGAACAGGAACGTGTCGCGCTGGAAGGAAATCCGTTCCCGCTCGACGCCGGCCCCGACGAACCGCTCGGTGACCTTGTCCTCCTGCCCCCACAGCATCGGGGATACGAACCCTTCCGGCGGTGGCGGCGAGTAGGCCGCGCTCGTCTTGAGGATCTGCGCGACCAGTGTCGGGTCACCCGGAATCCAGTTGCCCATGACGATTGTTCCGCCCGGCTTGGTCACCCGCACGATCTCCTTGGCGACATCGTCGGGCTGCGGAGCGAACATCGCTCCGAATACCGACACGACCCAGTCGAACCGGCCATCCTCGATCCCGACGAGGTCGGACGCATCGCCCTCCTGGAACCGGATATTGCTCAGTCCCTCAGCAGTCGCCCGGGCATTGCCCGCCGCGACCAGGTTGGCGGCGATGTCGACCCCGAGCACCTCGGCGCCGAGCATCGCTTCCGGAAGCGCGGTCGTCCCGTCGCCGCAGCCAAGGTCCATCACCTTGTCGCCACGCTTGATGCCGAGCGATCCCACAAATGCCGCGCCGCTGTCGCGCATCCCGTCGGCGATCCGCGTGAAATCGCCCTTTTCCCACAACGCCTTGTTCGGGTTCATTGCACTTTCCTCCACTTGCTAGCGTGAAAATACCGCCTCATGCGGCTAGGCGCGTTTGGCGAAGCTGAAACCGGGCTTACCATCGATGTCGCGAAACGTCTGGTTGATGGTCGGCGAACCGGTCTTCGAAGCAAGCATGAGCAGATACATTCGGTCGCCTGTCTTGCCCGACGTCACGACCACCCGGTTGGTCGCCCGGTCCCACGCCGTCCAGTGCGAGTGAAACCCGGGATTAATCACCAGCCACGACACTTCGACCGGCTTCGCGCCATTGGCGATGTCAAGCCCGATGAAGCCGCCGATGCCCTCGACCGACTGCACCAGATAATGCCCGGCGATGGTCGGGACGCCGCAAGAAAAGCCGGGAAACTGGTGGACCAGCACCGCCGCCGGCTTCGCCGTGTCCATGCCGTTCACGCGCTGCAGGCCGCAGCTCAGGGTCTGGACATAGACCGCCCCGTCGGGGCCCAGCCGCGCTTCTTCCGGGCCGATATGTCCGCTCAACGACGGCCCCGGGTCGAGCGGCCAGGTGCCGAACAGTTTCAGGTCCGACAGGCGAAACAACTGATAGGTCACGCTTTGCAGCAGGTAATCATCCTGCATCGGCGAATTGGTCACCAGCACGCGGTCGATTGCGGGCAGGACGGTCAGCGAATAGGGTAGCGCAAGCATTCCCGGATGCGCCGGATCGGCATTGGCGACCGCACGCACGAACTTCCCGGCATCGTCGATCTCGACCAGTCCGTCGCTCTTCGCGTGGCCCATCATCTCCGGCATCCCGGCTATCGCCACGCCCGATCGAGCCTGCTGGAAACTGGCCAGCACATGGCCGTTGGGCAGCCGCAGGAAACGGTGCGGCATGGCGAAGCCGGCCAAGTCGGTGAACGACGTCTCGACCCGGGAATGCAGTGGGTCGCGCAGATCGAAGATAAAGCTGCGGTTGGCGTCATGATCGTTGGCGAACAACATTCCGCTCGCCGGCATTTCATATTCCGTGTGGTGCGACCGAACGCTGATCTGGTCGGTCGCGACCGAGGTCAGCAACCGGCCATAACCGGGCGAGGCGGGACCACCATCGATCACCGCCAGAAAGTCCTTGCCCTTCGCCGCCTGGTCGCCGCTGAACAGATAATGGCCCGGGCCAGCGGCGCGGACAGGGGCGGCCGCCGCCAATCCAAGCATCGCCATCATCAGCAGCAACGATCGAAGCATTGGCCACCCCCCCTTTGAATAACCCCCTTAGTCGAACTCGACGATGATCTCGTCAACCGCCAGGCTCTGTCCCGCCGCAACCGGGGTTGCCTTGACCGTCGTTGTCTTGGGCGCGCGCAGGATATTCTCCATCTTCATCGCCTCGATCACCGCGACCGGTTGCCCCGCCTCAACCTTGTCGCCCGCCTTGACCTCAAGTTTGGTCAGCAGCCCCGGCATCGGCGCCAGCAGGAAGCGCGACATGTCGGGCGCAACCTTGGCGATCATGTGCTGCGTCAGGTCGGCGACATGCGGCGCCA
>JANMWM010000133.1:0-3062 GCA_031394005.1 Sphingomonas sp. | reverse complement strand
GCTCCACTTGTCGGCGTCTCGGTGGACCGTGGCGAGGACCGACGCCGCCTGCTCGCCGCCCATCACGCTGATGCGGCTGTTGGGCCAGCTGAACAGGAAGCGCGGGGAGTAGGCGCGACCGGCCATGCCGTAATTGCCTGCGCCGAAGCTGCCGCCGATGAGGATAGTAATCTTGGGCACCTGCGCGGTGGCGACGGCGGTGACGAGTTTGGCGCCATGCTTGGCGATGCCCTCGGCTTCATATTTGCCGCCGACCATGAAGCCCGAAATGTTCTGGAGGAAGAGCAGGGGAATGCGGCGCTGGCAGGCGAGTTCGATGAAGTGTGCGCCCTTGACCGCGCTTTCGCTGAACAGGACGCCGTTGTTGGCGAGGATCGCAACGGACATTCCCCAGATGTGCGCGAAGCCGCAGACGAGGCTGCTGCCGTAGAGCGCCTTGAACTCGTGAAACTCGCTGCCGTCGACGAGGCGGGCGATGATCTCGTGAACGTCGTAGGGCGCGCGGACGTCTTCGGGGATGATCGAATAGAGGTCTTCGGCGTCGAACAGCGGCGGGCGGGGCTCGCGGGTGTCGATCGCGGTGGTCAAAGCGGGCAGGGTCGAGACGATGTCCCGGACGATGGTCAGCGCGTGCTCGTCATTTTCGGCGAGGTGATCGACGACGCCCGACTTGCGCGCATGGAGGTCGCCGCCGCCAAGCTCCTCGGCGCTGATCTCCTCGCCGGTTGCGGCCTTCACCAGCGGCGGGCCGGCGAGGAATATGGTACCCTGTTCGCGCACGATGACACTTTCGTCGGACATGGCGGGGACATAGGCGCCGCCGGCGGTGCAGCTGCCCATGACGCAAGCAATCTGGGCGATGCCCTGAGCCGACATTTGGGCCTGATTGTAGAAGATGCGGCCGAAATGGTCGCGGTCGGGAAAGACCTCGGCCTGATGGGGGAGGTTGGCGCCGCCTGAGTCGACGAGGTAGACGCAGGGGAGGCGATTGGCCTCGGCGATCTCTTGCGCGCGGAGGTGCTTCTTGACGGTCAGTGGAAAATAGGTCCCGCCCTTCACCGTCGCGTCGTTGCACACGATCATCACCTGCCGGCCCGATACGCGCCCAATCCCGGCGATGACGCCCGCGCCGGGGACTTCGCCGTCGTAAAGGTCGTTGGCGGCAAGCTGGCCGATCTCGAGGAACGGCGAACCCGGGTCGAGCAGTCGTTCGACGCGGTCGCGCGGGAGCAGCTTGCCGCGCGCGGTGTGGCGGTCGCGGGACTTGTCGGTTCCGCCGAGCGCGGCCTTGGCGACGTCGGCGCGGAGGCGGTCGGCGAGGGCGCGATTGTGGGTAGCGCGGGCGGTCGCCTCGGGCGAGGAGCGGTCGAGCTTGCTCTCGAGACGGGGGCTGCTCACTGGGCGAGCGTCCCGCCGGCTCCGATGAGTTCGCGGCCGATCAGCATCCGGCGGATCTCGTTGGTGCCGGCGCCGATGTCGAGCAGTTTTGCGTCGCGCAGGAAGCGTTCGACCGGCCAGTCCTTGGTGTAGCCCGCGCCGCCCAATGCCTGGACCGCCTCGCCGGCGACCTTGAAGGCGGATTCGCTGGCCAGCAGGATCGCGCCCGCCGCGTCGAAGCGGGTAGTCTTTCCAGCATCGCAGTTGCGCGCGACGGCGTAGACATAGGCGCGCGCGGAATTGAGCGCGACATACATGTCGGCGATCTTGGCCTGGATCAGCTGGAAGCTCCCGATGGCGCTGCCGAACTGCTTGCGCTCGCGGACGAAGGGCAGGACGACGTCGAGGCAGGCCTGCATGATGCCGAGCTGGATCCCGGCGAGAACGGTCCGCTCGTAATCGAGCCCGCTCATCAGCACCCCGACGCCGCCATTCTCGGGGCCCATCATCTGTTCGTCGGCAACGAAGCAGTCGTCGAACACGAGTTCTGAGGTGGGTGAGCCGCGCATGCCCATCTTGTCGATCTTCTGCCCGATCGTGAAGCCGGTCATGCCCTTCTCGATGAGGAAAGTGGTGATTGCGCGACTGGCCTTCGCGTCTGCCCCGCCGGTCTTGGCATAGACGACGAGCAGGTCGGCGTAAGCGCCGTTGGTAATCCAGAACTTGGTGCCGTTGAGGCGATAGCCACCGGCGACTTTTTCGGCTTTCAGCTTCATCGAGACGACGTCGGAGCCGGCGCCGGCCTCGCTCATCGCCAGCGCGCCGACATGCTCGCCCGAGATGAGTTTGGGGAGATATTTCCGCTTCTGGTCGTCATTGGCCCAGCGGCGGACCTGGTTGACGCACAGGTTCGAGTGGGCACCGTAGGAGAGGCCGACCGAGGCCGAGGCGCGCGCAATTTCCTCCTGCGCGACGACATGCTCGAGGTAGCCGAGGCCGAGCCCGCCCCATTCTTCCTCGACCGTAATTCCATGGAGGCCGAGTTCACCCATCTGCGGCCACAGCTCAATCGGGAAGCGGTCGGTCGCGTCGATCTCGGCAGCGAGGGGCGCGATCTTGTCGGTGGCGAAGCGCTGGGTCGTATCTCGGATCGTATCGGCCATCTCGCCGAGTGCGAAGTCGAATTCCATGTCCACTCCCGAAGGCTTATGGTGCCGGTTACAGCCGTCGGCTCTTACTCGGCTGACCGACAATTACCAATTGTCAGAAATTTACGCCCAACGCCGTGTTGGCACGAACCCCGACTGCGATCGAGTAAAGCCCAGTCCAGCTGAGACGAGGAGCGAAAAGGGTCCCCGGATGTGGGTGATCCAGCCAAGGCCGTGTGCGGTTCTCGTTTCGGCATTGTCCGCATCGGCCCTGGTGGCTGATCTCGCCGCCGACGGCGACACCGTGGCAAGCGAGGCATCTCGCTGCTTTCCTCACGTTAGACGAAAGCGAATGGAGACCGCGACTCCGGGATGGTTGTCGGCGATGGCAAGGTCGGCGTGGTGCAGGCGAGCAACCGCCGCCGCGAGCGAAAGACCCAGTCCCGACCCCGGCAATGCTCGGCTCCGTTCGAGCCGGGTGAAACGCTGAAGAACCTTCGCCCAATCGGCCTCCGGAATGCCCGGGCCGTTGTCGGC
>JANMWM010000120.1:0-1761 GCA_031394005.1 Sphingomonas sp. | reverse complement strand
CGGCGCCGCGAGCAGCGCCAGCGCGCCGCCGTGCGCGATCAGCCCCGGGCCCGGCCAATCCTCGCCGAAATGGCCGATCGCGACCGCAAAAAACAGCAGCAGCGCGGCGCCGGGCATGACCCACCACAAGGCCGCCATCGCTCCGGCCAGCGCAAGATACGAAGCGATCGCGCGCGTCCTCGATCGCGCGCCAAGCAGCCCGACCATGTCGAGCGCGCCATGCGGCAGCCCCAGCAGCAGGATCGCCGTGCACGACAACATCGTCGCCGCGCCGCTTTCGAAGTCCGTTCCCAAAGCGGCGGCGACCAATGCTACTGCCGTCGCGCCAATGTGCAGCGCCCCGATCCGCACCTCGCCCCTAATCACGGTCTCATTCACGGTCTCATTCACGGCAACGCCGGCCGAAGGGGTTTTCCCTCCGACCGGCGCAGCGTGTTCAGAACCCCGGATCGCGGGATCACGATCCGGGATGGCAATCATGCCGCGTAGGGTGTCGAAACCCCGTCGGCCTCGGTCGCGGACTTGCGGACCGCGATGTTGTAGATAAGGATGCCGACGCCCGCCTTGGCGATGATGTCGGCCAGCGTGTAGCCGAGCTGCACCGCGACCGAAGTCGTCGCCCCCGACAGCGAAGTGTAGGGGATCATGTAGACGATCGGGTAGAAGCCCCACGAAGCGAAGGTCAGCAACCGCGCCTGCTTGACGAGGTTGCGGACATTCTCAGGCTGGCTCTCGATCGCCTTACTCAGGCCGGCGAACAACGACCACATGATGTAAGTGAACGGTATAGCCGACAGCGTGCCCCAAAGCGCGCGTGTCGCGTTGTTGCCGGCGATCTCGCCCGGATAGCCCAGGATGATCATCAGCATTGCGGCAAGGCCAAGCTTCATCCCGCGCGAGACTGTCTCTTCCTTCGACAGCCGCATGACGAGCACGAGTTCGATCAGCAGCAGCGGCACCGTCAACAGCCAGTCGACGTAGCGATAGGCGTCGACGAACCCGACCCCGGTGACCGTGACGATCCCCGACTTGACCGTGTAGGCCGCGTTCCAGCTCTCAAAGATGCGGTAGTAGTGATAGGCGGCGATCCCGGTGACCAGCCCCGATATCGTGATCGCGGTCTTGTAAGCGCTGCTGACTTGCGAACGGCTGATCCACAGGAACAACGTCGTCGCGGTCATCGCCGCAAGAGTGAATGAGAAGGCGTTGTAGACCAGTGAAAACTGGTCAGCGGTAAGTTCTTGCATACTGTCTTCCTTGCTGGCGGACGCACTGCGCGCCGCACGATCATCGCTGGTTGGCTGCGATCGGCCGGAGGGGGACGGCGTCGGGGCAGTCTGTTTCAACACGGTTGCCGCATGGTCACGGTGGACGAGAACAGGGATCGAGCCCACCGCCACCATGCAGCTTCCGGCTTGTGAACCCGCCACCGCAACGAACCGATACGGCTTTTAGGCCGTAGCCCTTTTTCATAGCCGCGCCTCGACCGCGATACGGATCGCGTCGGCGACGTTCGACGTGTGCATTTTCTCGAGCAGCAGCGCACGATGCATCTTGATCGTCTTCTCGCTCAGCGACAGCCGGTGCGCAATCTGCTTGCTGCGAAAGCCGTTGGCTATCTCGCGAAGTACTTGTTCCTGGCGCGGCGACAGGCTGCGCACCAACTCGACCGCAGCGTGGTGGCGATTGGACGATGGTCCAACCGCCTCGGGATCGAGTTCGACCTGCGAACCCATGAAATATTCGAGGTCGCCGGCTTCG
>JANMWM010000117.1:0-8018 GCA_031394005.1 Sphingomonas sp. | reverse complement strand
TCGTCGAAAACCTGTTCGCCAAAATCAAAGACTGGCGGCGCATCCACACCCGTTACGACCGCTGCGCTCACACCTTCATGTCCGCTATCGCAATCGCTGCAACCGTCATCTTCTGGTTGTGATCAATGAGTCCTGACCCTAAGTCCATCGAGCCCTCGCAGCAGATGAACGATGCACGTTTGAACCATCGCATCGTGGAACACGGCGGTGATCGCGTCGGGGAAGTCCTTCAGGCCATCGTCCACGGCCAAGATGATATCCTCGACACCGCGGTTCCTGAGTTCGTTCATCACCCACCGGCAGAACCTCGCCTAAAAACTTCAAACCTACTAAGATAATTGATCATTATCGGATGACATTATGAGACAACTCGCACTGTCGTCCTGCTTTGTTGGTCTCATCTTTGGCTTCAGTGCAGAACCAGTCGCTGCTGTGATCTTGCCTCATATTCTTTCCTACCAGTATTTATAACCGTTGCGTAGCGCCAATCCGCTGGTCGTTCACCCGCGCGGCTTGTGGGTGCTTGCCGCGACCGAGCTTTGGGACCGCATCAGCTTTCACGGCATGCAAGCTATCCTTACCCTGTATCTGGCGAGCTCCTTGCTGCTTCCGGGCCACGTTGATTATGTAGTCGCATTCGGGCCATTCCGCCGCGCGATCGAATCGCTAACTGGCCCGCTGACCGTCCAGGCGCTAGCGACGCAGACCTTCGGCATCTACATCGCCCTCGTCTATGCGACCCCAATCATGGGCGGGGCGATCGGCGACCGGTTGCTGAGCCGGCGCCTCACGGTCACGCTGGGTGCGTTAATGATGACACTCGGTCACTTCAGCCTGGCTTTCGACGCCTCGTTCCTCTTCGGAATGCTGTTTCTTGCTTTGGGCGCGGGGCTACTGCGCGGCAACCTGACACCGCAAGTCAAGGCACTTTTCCAAGCTGGCGACCGCCGCCAGAGCGATGCCTTTCAGATCTACGCGCTTGCGGTGAACATTGGGGCCTTCATTGCGCCGCTGGTGACGGGCGCGCTGGCCGCCATCTATGGTTGGCATGTCGGCTTCGCCTTTGCAGGATTTGGTATGTTGATCGGGCTCGTTGTCTATCTTGTCGGTCAGCGCCATCTGGCCGACGAGCCCCGCGCGCCACGCGCCGAGCGCGTTCCGCTCACTCCGGACGAACGTGCCCGCGTCGGCTGGCTATTTGCGCTGTGGCCCCTACTGGTTTGCTTCTGGATTGCTCAGAGCCAAGTGTGGAACACCTACAACCTGTGGGTGCGCGACCATATCAATCTCGACGTAGACGGATTTGCGGTCCCGGTGCCGTGGCTGCAATCACTCGACGGGCTGATGCCGGCTCTGACAGTTCCAATAATTCTCGCCTTGTGGCGGCGGCAGGCGGTGCGCGGGTCTGAGCCGGCCCTGCTTGTCAAGCTTGGCATGGGCGCGCTGCTGTTTGGCGCCTCTATCCTGATCCTCGTAGTCGCATCTCATCCGTCAGGCAGCACGGCGCGGGCGCCGCTGATGCTGCCGATTGCTTTTCACATCGCGTCCAACCTGGGCTGGATCTACTTCGCGCCCGTCGCAACAACGCTGATCCAGACACGCGCACCAGCCTCGACACGCGGGACCATGACGGGGGTCAACCTGTTGTCGGTAACCGCCGGGAGCCTTATCAGCGGCCGCCTCGGCGCGCTCTACGACCATGTTGCCGCAAGCGGATTCTGGCTGATCCACGCAGCGATCGTCGGGGGCGCTGGCGTTATATTGCTGCTCGTTGCCCGCCCTCTCGGCAAGCGCCTTCCGGAATGCCTGGACAATTGCGTCGATTACCCTTCCAGCAGGCCGCTTAGCGAAGCCGAGCGACCATTGGCCGCCAGCACGTAGCTGATCAAGTCGATGTGGCGCAGCATCGCACTGGGGGTCAGCAGCTCGCGCGTAGGATGCGTTGCCTTGGCCATCCTCGCAGTCAGCGCTTGTGCGCTTAAGGTGTCGGCACTGACTTTGGAACGTCACTTCTCAAGACACCGAGAATTGGACATGCGGTTCGCAGCTACATCGACGCGTCTGCCACCGCTATCCCGTTGAAATCATAATCCGCGTGTCGGGGGTTCGGGTCCCTCCTCCGCTACCATTTAACGCCTTCATAGGCGCGATGACCTGGCTCGCGAAGCGGTCCATTTCCTCGGCCTGCGGGCTCATCTGGAGTAGCAGCAGATCGAGCCCGGCGGCTTCATATTCCTCGATCCGCTCGCGCAACTGCTCAGGCGTGCCAACAAGGTTGGGGCGCAACCCTCTATTTGAGACTGAATATTCCTGCAGCTTCAACTCGCGCTCGAGCTTCGTGCCCGAAAGCCACTGATCGAAATTGGCGAACCCCTTGGGTGGTTCTAGCGGAAGCGCCGTGATGCGCTCAAGCTCGCGCCGAGCCTCCGCCTCGCTATCCCGCACGATCGCGTATGCCGCCATCCCATAGTGCATCGCCGGCTTGCCGACCGCTTCCCTGCGCGCCGCCATGTCGGCGATCTTGGGCGTAATTGCCTCGACCGGATCGCCGTGCATCACATAGGCGTCGCACTGGCCGACGATTACTGCTTTCGCCGCCTCGCTCTCGCCCCCCGCGTAAACCGTCGGGCGCTTGACCGGCTTGGGCGAGCACACTGCCTCGTCGAGCGAGTAATATTTGCCCCCAAACGTCGACCGCTCCTTCGTCCACAGGTTGTCGACAACCTCGAGCCATTCCGCCGTGCGCGCATAGCGATCGTCATGCGCGTCGAACTGGAGCCCATATTGGCGCGCCTCGTCGGCCCACCATGATGACACCACGTTGAGTGCCAGCCGCCCACCAGCGATCCGATCAATGTTCGCCGCCGCCTTGGCGAACATCGCCGGCTGATGAAAATTGGGCCGCACCGCGACCATCAGCTCGATCTCGCTGGTCACCGCCGCCAGTGCAGCCGCCGTCGACCAGGCATCGAGGGCAGGGGCCTCGACCCCCTTAATGTCGTTAAGATTGAGCTCGGCGATCAGGCTCAGATCCCACCCCGTCGCCTCACTCCGCTGCGTCAGCCGCTTCACATAGTCCCAGCTCGCCTCCATCCCTTCGTCGGGAACATTGCGCAGCCAGCCGCCGAACACGGGCATCCAGTAACCAAATCTCATGCGACCTCCGCGATCCGCGCCTCGATCCAGTCAACCAGCCGCTCGTGCGGGTTCCACCCGAGCACGTCCAACGGGTTGGCAACGAAGTTCGATAAAGCATTAATATCATAAAAACGCGGAACACCATCGCGATCGTCGATGACGAGCTCGACCCCGCCGATGTCGAGCCCGACCGCCATTGCGATCGCCTCGGAGGCGGCGATGATCTCGTCGCTCGGCGTCACCGCCTCCATCGCGATCGCCTTGCGTCCGGGCTGGGCGACGCAGGCATCGGCCGGACACAGGTCGAAATTGTCGCCCCCGCTCTCGACCTCGATCGCATAGAGGTAGCGCCGCCCCAGCGTTTCGATGCGCGTGATCACCCCGCCGCGCGGCGGGACATAATCCTGCAGCAACATAACCTTATCGATCGAATCGGGCACGCTACCTTCGGCCACCGACCGCTCCAGTTCCTCGAGCGTGGAATAGCGTACGATCCCCGCACCCGACCCGCCGATGTTTGCCTTAACCAGCATCGGGAATGGCATGCCCTGAGCCGCGCCGACCAAATCGCGCGCCCGGTGCACCACCCGCGTCGCCGGTACCGCATGGCCGAGCGAGGCGATCAGCGACAATTGCCGCGCCTTTGACGAGTCGATCGCCAGTACCTCGGGTCCGTTGAGGATCGTTGCTCCCATCCGTTGCCAGTGATCGAGCAGCGCGGCGGTGTAAAAAATCGGATGATCAGGCTCGCGCAGGAACCCCGACTGCGCCACGCGATTGAAGATGAGCGGGGCAGGGGACGGCGCGGCCAGGTCGAAGCAATGATCGCCGAGCGGGATTGCCAGATACTCGATTCTGCGCCGATCAAGCGCTTCGAACAGCGGCAGGAACCACAATGGATGCTCGAACAGGATCGCCAGCGGTGCAGACATGGAGCCGACTTGGCGACGAGAACGGCTAAAAGCAACCACCAACGCTTCCCCAAAAGCAAACGCCCGGACCGCGAGGCGGTCCGGGCGTCCTGCGTGACGATTGCTCGTCAGCCCCCTTTGGTGTGGGCCAGTCGTTGCCGACCCAAACTCCCCGAACTTCAGCAGCGCTGCAACTCGATGGCTTGATGCTAGGGCAATCACACCGCTTGTCACCGCACAATCGCTTGAGGGCTGAGTCTTTGCGACCCCTCTGTGGCCGCCGCGCCACAGCGTCCGTTCAGATTGCCTTCGCTAACACTGCCCCCTAGAGCACGCCAACCAAACGAAACTCTGAAAGCCTGTTCCTTTGCGCCTGTCCAAATCCTTCCTCCCTGTTCTCAAGGAAAGCCCGTCCGACGCGCAGATCGTCAGCCACAAGCTGATGCTCCAGGCCGGCCTCGTCCGCCAGACCGCCGCGGGCATCTACGCCTGGCTCCCGCTTGGCCTGCGCGTCCTGCGCAAAATCGAGGCTGTTGTGCGCGAGGAACAGGACCGCGCCGGTGCCAGCGAAGTGCTGATGCCCACGCTCCAGTCCGCCGACCTGTGGCGCCAGTCTGGTCGCTACGACGCCTACGGCCCCGAAATGCTGCGCATCAAGGATCGCCACGACCGCGACATGCTCTACGGTCCGACCAACGAAGAAATGATCACCGTGCTGTTCCGCGATGACGTCAAATCCTGGCGCGACCTGCCCCGCACGCTTTATCACATCCAGTGGAAATTCCGTGACGAGGTCCGCCCGCGCTTCGGCGTAATGCGCGGGCGCGAATTCCTGATGAAGGACGCCTACAGCTTCGACCTCGACGAAGCCGGGGCGCGCCTGACATACTACACGCAGCTGCTCGCTTATCTGCGCATCTACCAGCGGCTCGGTATCCGCGCCGTCCCGATGAAGGCCGCCTCGGGTCCAATCGGCGGCGACCTCAGCCACGAGTTCATCGTCCTTGCCCCCACCGGTGAAAGCGAAGTCTTCTACGACGCCCGCTTCGACGAGATCGACTGGGGCCGCACCAACATCGATTACAGCGATGAGGCGGGGCTTCACGGTCTGTTCGACCAGGTCAGCTCAACCTACGCCGCGACCGACGAGACCCACGACGAGGCCAAATGGGCGCAAGTTCCCGCTGACCGCCAGCGCACCGGCCGTGGGATCGAGGTCGGGCACATTTTCTACTTCGGCGATAAATATTCGGTCGCGATGGGCCTTAAAGTCTCCGGCAAGGACGGCACCAACGTCACCCCGATGATGGGTAGCTACGGCATCGGTGTCAGCCGTCTCGTCGGCGCGATCATCGAGGCGAGCCATGACGACAAGGGAATCGTCTGGCCCGAGGAAGTCGCCCCGTTCAAGGTCGGTCTCGTGACCATGCGCGGCGACGACGAAGCATCGGTCGCGGTCGCCGTCGACCTCTACCGCGACCTCTCCGCCGCCGGAGTCGAAACTCTCTATGACGACCGCGACGAGCGTGGCGGGGTCAAGCTTGGCGGGATGGACCTCATGGGCCTGCCTTGGCAGCTCATTGTCGGACCCCGGGGCGTTGCCGCCGGCACGGTCGAACTCAAGGACCGCCGCACCGGCGAAAAGTTCGACCTCCCCATCGACGCGGTTGTCGCGAGGCTGTCCGCTTGATCCTCAACCGCTACGAACGAATGATCGCCCGGCGCTACCTCCTCCCCGGCAAGGGCGAGGGCTTCATCTTCCTCGTCGCTGCGATCAGCTTGGCCGCGGTCGCGCTCGGGGTTGCGGCGCTGATTATCGTTATGTCGGTGATGAACGGCTTTCGCGGCGAGCTTTTCGACAAGATCGTCGGATTGAACGGCCACGCTATCGTCCAGGGCTATGAAGGTCGTCTGTCGGATTGGCAGCGCATCGCCGCCGCCGCTCGGGCGACACCCGGGGTCGTCTCGGCACTCCCGCTGATCGAGCAGCCGCTGATGGCCAGCGCCAACGGCCGCGTCGAAGGCGTCCTCGTCCGCGGCATGCGCCTCGAAGACCTGCGCGCCAACACGATCATCAACTCGAACGTCAAATCGGGCGCCATGTCCGAAATTCGGCCGGGTAGCGGCAAGGTCGCTATCGGCAGCCACCTCGCCGAAGCGCTCGGCGCCTATCCCGGCTCGGAAATCAGCCTCATTTCCCCCGAAGGCCGCGACACCCCCGTCGGCAGCGTCCCGCGCATCGTCACCTACACCGTCGGCGCGATCTTCGAGGTTGGGGTTTATGATTACGATAAGGCCTACATCATCATGCCGATGTCCGATGCGCAGACGCTGCTGCTGCTGGGCGATCAGGTCGGGATGATCGAAGTCCAGGTCAGCAACCCGGATAAGGTCGGTGAGACCCTCGCATCCTTGAACAATGTCGTGCGCGGTCATGGCATCCTGCGCGACTGGCGCCAGATGAACTCGGCCCTTTTCAGTGCCCTGGAGGTCGAACGCATCGCGATGTTCGTTGTCCTATCGCTGATCGTGCTCGTCGCCGTGTTCAACATCCTTTCTTCCCTCATCATGCTTGTGCGCGCCAAGACCCGCGACATCGCCATCTTGCGCACGATGGGTGCCAGCCGGAGTGCGATGATGAAGATTTTCGTCACCGTCGGCACCACCATTGGCGCACTCGGCATCATGCTCGGCGTCATCCTTGGCGCGCTGTTCCTGTTCTTCCGCCAGTCCATCGTCGATGCAATCCAGTACCTTACTGGCCAGAATTTGTGGGATCCCTCGGTCCGCGTCCTCGCCGACCTGCCGTCCAAATCGGATCCGTTCGAGATCGGCGCGATCATCGTCACCGCGCTCGTCCTGTCCTTCCTTGCCACCCTCTATCCGGCGTGGAAGGCGGCCAGCACCGACCCCGTCCAGGTCCTGCGCTATGAATAGCCCGGTCCTCGAAACCACCGCGCTCCGCCGCAGCTTCACTCAGGGCGAGGTCACCATCCACGTCCTCAACGGCATCGATCTCGCCATCCAGCCCGGCGAGATCGTCGCGCTGCTCGGCCCCTCGGGATCGGGCAAATCTACTCTACTGCAAGCCGTCGGCCTCCTCGAAGGCGGCTTCGAAGGCTCGATCCGCATCAACGGCATCGAAGCCGCGTCCCTCGACACCGACGCCCGCACCGATCTTCGCCGCGACGCGCTCGGCTTCGTCTACCAGTTCCATCACTTGCTCCCCGACTTCGACGCGCGCGAAAATGTCATCCTGCCTCAGATGATCTACGGCGGGACCCGCGACGCCGCGAACGCCCGCGCCGACTCGCTCCTCACCACGCTCGGCCTCGGCGATCGTCTCGAACACCGTCCCGCGAAGCTCTCCGGCGGCGAGCAACAACGCGTCGCCGTCGCCCGCGCGCTCGCCAATCGCCCCCCCTTGATCCTCGCCGACGAGCCCACGGGCAACCTCGACGAGAAAACCGCCGACACCGTGCTTGCCGAATTCCTCCGCCTCGTCCGCGACGAAGGCAGCGCCGCGCTCGTCGCCACTCACAACGAGCGCCTGGCCGCCAGGATGGACCGCGTCCTGCGTCTTCACGAAGGGCTGCTCGCCTGACGCGACCAAAAGGCTTTCAGAGCGTTCCAGTTTCCATGCGCACCCTGTTCCTCGCCGCCATCGCCGCCCTCGTGCTCGGCGCCTGTAGCCCGCATCGCCCAAGCGATCGGCTCGACGACAATCAGGTCGCGTCGATCAATACAGCCTCGCCAACCGTGGTCATGAACACTCCCGCCAAACGCTGCGCCTCAGGCCGTACCTACGACCTCCTCAAGCAAGAACTATTCCGCCGCGCCGCCCAACTCCGCGGCAAGGATGACGTCATTTTCGACCGCCTTTCGGCCGGCGCGGCGCTTCGGGTCGAGCGCCCGGTAGTCAAGAGCCAGGACGACGGCCTCGGCAGCATCGCCTGCTCGGCTTCGGTC
>JANMWM010000064.1:0-18822 GCA_031394005.1 Sphingomonas sp. | reverse complement strand
AGCGCGACCCTCTCCCCAGATCGAGAGTCCATGGCCGCGGGGGCAAATATTCATTCGATTACGCTGGAAGCTACCCATGCCGGGTGGCGGCTCGACCGCGCGCTTGCCGCGGTGCTGCCGACGCTATCGCGCGAGCGGTTGAAGGCCCTGGTCAGCTCCGGCGCACTCGAAGGCATGGCGGGACTGGTGCGTGATCCCGCCACCAAGGTGCGTGGCGACGAGCGCTTCACACTGACCGTTCCAAAGCCCGCCATGCCCCACAACGAGCCTCAGGACATTCCGCTGCGGATCGCGTTCGAGGACGAGCATCTGCTGGTTGTCGACAAGCCCGCGGGGATGGTGGTCCACCCGGCGGCGGGCAATCTCGACGGGACGATGGTCAATGCGCTGCTCCATCATTGCGGCAGCAGCCTGTCGGGGATTGGCGGGGTAGCTCGCCCGGGGATCGTTCACCGCATCGACAAGGACACGTCGGGGCTGATCGTGGTCGCCAAGACCGACGTTGCGCACGAAGGGCTTGCGCGCCAGTTCGCCGACCATTCGATCGAGCGACGTTATCTGGCGATCGTCAACGGCGTTCCCAAGATCACCAGAGGCATTGTCGACATCCCGCTTGCGCGCTCGTCGACCAACCGCAAGAAGATCGCGATCGTCTCGGCGGGGCGGGGCAAGCGCGCGGTCACCCATTGGCAGCGGCTCACCCCGCTGCGCGACGCGGCGCTGGTCGAATGCCGGCTCGAGACGGGACGCACGCACCAGGTGCGGGTGCACATGGCGTCGATTTCTCACCCCTTGCTCGGCGACCCTGTTTATGGCGGCACCGCACGCGTCCATCGTGCGTTGTTGACCGAGTTAGGTTTTGCGCGCCAAGCGCTCCACGCCGCCCGGCTGGGGTTCATCCATCCCGTCACGAAAGGTCGTCTGTCGTTCGACAGCGCTCTTCCGTCGGACATGCAGCAACTATTCAGTCGACTGGTCGTATAGAATAACAAAGCCGGTGCGGACGCGATCGCATCGGCCAGGGAGTTTAGAATGGCGCAGTCGAAGACCGTGATGTCGATCCCCGCATCGGGGGGCGAGGCCGGACTCAACCGTTACCTGAGCGAAATCAAGAAGTTTCCGATCCTCGCTCCCGAGGAAGAGTTCATGCTCGCCAAGCGATGGAGCGAGCATGGCGACACCGATGCCGCGGCCAAGCTGGTCAATTCGCACCTGCGACTCGTGGCGAAGATCGCGATGGGCTACCGCGGTTACGGCCTGCCCGTTTCGGAGCTGATTTCCGAAGGTAACATCGGCCTGATGCAGGGCGTGAAGAAGTTCGAACCCGACCGCGGCTTCCGCGTCGCGACCTATGCGATGTGGTGGATCCGCGCCTCGATCCAGGAATTCATCCTGCGCACGTGGAGCCTGGTCAAGATCGGCACGACAGCCAATCAAAAGAAGCTGTTCTTTAACCTGCGCCGGATGAAGAACCAGATCAGTGCGTTCGACGAGGGCGACCTCAAACCAGCCGACGTCACCAAGATCGCGACCGACCTCGGCGTTAACGAGGACGAGGTCATCTCGATGAATCGCCGCATGGGGATGGGCGGAGACACATCGCTCAACGCTCCGCTGCGCGGTGACGAGGGCGGAGAAAGTCAGTGGCAGGATTTCCTCGTTAGCGCCGACCCATTGCAGGACGAGATCCTCGCCGAGAGCGAGGAGCGCCAGGTTCGCCACGACCTGCTGGTCAAGGCGATGGAAGCGCTTAACGACCGCGAGAAGACGATCCTGACCGAGCGGAGGCTGGTCGACGACCCCAAGACGCTTGAGGATCTGTCCCAGGTGTTCGGAGTCAGCCGCGAACGGATCCGGCAAATCGAGGTGCGCGCATTCGAGACGCTGCAGGCGGGGCTGATCCGCCTCGCCACCGACCAACGGCTGATTCCGGCCGCCGCCTAGGGTTCGACCCCGCCGCCGGCCTGTCCGACGCGCAACCGCTCTCGCCGCGTGGCATTCGGGGTGCCCCTTGCCACGCGTGGACAAGGGGCCGACGATCGTCTGCTCGAAGCGAGCCTTGGCCGCTTGGCGACTCGGCGCCCGCTCCCTTGGACGAAGGAGAGTCGCATGCCCGCAGACGCGCAAGGAGAAGCCACCGGGACTCGAGTGATCGCCCTGGTCGGTCCGGCCGGGGCGGGCAAGACCAGTCTTGCCGAAGCATTGCTGTTTGCGGCGGGGACGATCGACCGACAGGGTGGTTGCGGAGCGACTGTTGGGGACGCGAGCACCGAAGCGCGCGCTCGCGGAGGATCGACCGAGATCAACCTGATGCACTTCGACTATCTCGGACAGTCGTTCGGAATTGTCGACTCGCCCGGGTCGGTCGGATTCGCCGCCGATGGCGCGCTTGGCGTCACGGTAGCGGACTTGGCGATCGTCGTGGTTGATCCCGACCCGGCGCGCGCCGCGCTGGCCGCTCCGGCGCTGCGGATGCTTGACGAGCAGGGCATTCCGCATCTGCTATTCGTCAACCGCATCGATCAGGCGCGTGGGCGGATCCGAGACCTGCTCGCGGCGTTGCAGTCGATGAGCGTGTCGCCGCTGATCGCGCGACAAATCCCGATCCGGGCCCAAGAGTTAGAGGGCGGTAAAGTCACCGGCTTCGTCGATCTCGCGCTCGAGCGGGCCTATCATTACGAGCCAGGGATGCCATCACGCCGGATCGAGATGCCGCCAGCGGTTGCCGCGCGAGAGACGGAAGCACGCGGGCATATGCTCGAGCAGCTGGCAGACCATGATGATGTGCTGCTCGAGCAATTACTGATGGACGAGACCCCCGATGCGGTGACGATCTTCGCCGACCTCGCGCGCGAGACCGGAGATAATCTGGGGGTCGCGGTGCTGTTCGGATCGGCGACGAGCGGTTGGGGCGTTCGGCGGTTGCTCAAGGCGCTTCGCCACGAGGCCCCTGCCCCGGCCCGCACCGCGCTGCGCCTGGGTGTCGAGTCACCGTCGCTGTTCGCGTTCAAGATCAGCCATGGAAGCGCGGTGGGTAGGCTCGCGCTGGCCCGCGCGCTGGGCGGCGACATCGCCGAGGGGGCCGAGATGAGCATCGAAAACAGGACGGCCGCGCGGCTCGGTACGCTGTTTTCGGTGCAGGGCGACAAGACTGCCAAGACGGCGCGCGCGCGGTGCGGCGATCTCGTCGCGGTCGCCAAGACCGAAGGGCTGAATGCCGGACAGTGGGTGAGCGCAGGAACTGCGCCGCCGCCAATCGAACTCGACCCACCGGCGCGCAACCGGGCGCTCGCGATCGAGCCTGCCGACCGCAAGGACGATGTCCGTCTGTCGACCGCGCTCGCCCGGCTGATCGAGGAGGATACAAGCCTCAGCCTTGAGCAGGACGGGCATGAAATGCGACTGCGCGGGGTCAATGGGGAGCATTTGAAGGTTGTGCTGGCGCGGCTTGAGCGACGCTATGGCGTCAAGGTCAACGCCCGCGCGCCGGCAATCGGCTATCGCGAGACGATCCGCCGCCAGGCGACCGTGCGCGGGCGGCACAAGAAGCAGTCGGGTGGGCATGGCCAGTTCGGCGACGTCGTGATCGAAGTCGCGCCGCTCGCGCGCGGCAAGGGGTTTCGCTTCGGCGAGCGGATCAGCGGCGGCGCGGTACCCAAACAGTGGATCCCGGCGGTCGAGCAGGGGGTGCGCGATGCTTTGGTGCGTGGGCCGCTCGGCTTCCCGGTGGTCGATGTCGCGGTGGCACTGACCGACGGCAGCTATCACAGCGTCGATTCGAGCGAGCTGGCGTTCCGCACGGCGGGGAGGATCGCGATGAGCGACGCGCTCGCCAAGGCCGCGGCGCACCTGCTGGAACCAGTTCACCGGCTGATCATCGTCAGCCCGGCAAGCGCTACGAGCCGCGCGAGTTCGGCGGTGGCCAGCCGGCGCGGCCAGATGCTCGGCCTCGCGCCGCGTGACGGCTGGGCCGGGTGGGACCGGATCGAGGCAATGATGCCCGAAAGCGAATTGGACGGACTGGAAGCCGAGTTGCGCTCGCTGAGTCAGGGTTTAGCGACCTATGAGGCGCTGTTCGATCACCTCGCCGAGCTCAATGGACCACTGGCGGAAAAGGTGGTGAAGGGACGCGTCGCCGAGCCCGCCTAGCCGATCGTGGTAGCGACTCCGATCGGGCGCCAGTCGCCGAGGTCGTGCTTGGCGGCGAAGTCTGCCGGGATCCCGTCCCCGCGCGATATGCCGCCGGTGACGTAGAGGCAGTCGAGCCCATTGCGCGCGGCGCCAAGGACGTCGGTGACGAGGCCGTCGCCGATCGCGAGGACGGTCTCGCGCGGCGGGTCGTTAGCGAGGCCGAGCGCGTGGTGGTAGATGGCGGGGTGCGGTTTGCCATACCAGGCGACGCGACCGCCGAGCGCTTCATAGGCGTCAGCGAGCGCGCCGGCGCAGATTTCGGCATTGGCGCCAACCATGACGACGCGGTCGGGATTGAGGCAGTGGAGCAGAACGTCGCGCGCAGCGAGCTGTTTGAGCTGCTCGACATAGTCGGCGACGGTGTCGCGCGCTTCGTCGAGGCCGGTGCATGCGAGGTTGATGAAACCGTCGGGGGCGAAGCGGAGGCCGGCCTGTTCGAGATCGTGGCGGTCGTAGCGTGTGCCGATGAGGCCGATCGGCTCGGCGAGCGCAAGGAGTGCGTCGATCCCCGCTTGGCCGCCGGTCGAGATGCCGTGGTAGGCGGCGCGTGGCAGGCAGAGGGCGTCGAGCTGGGCACGGACCGTGTCGGCGGTGCGCGGAGCATTGGTGACGAGGATGATCCGGCGGTCCTGTCCGGCCCATGACTCGAGCCGGTGCTGGACGCCGGGGAAGAGGCGCACCCCGTCGTGGAGCACTCCCCAGATGTCGCACAAGATGGTCGAATAGCGTGGGTCGAGCGCGGCGAGGTCTATGGTCATGGGGCGGCGCCTAGCGGGTCAGGCGGGTGGGGGCAAAGCTTGACGCGCTGGGTCGCAGCGGCTTCGCTCCGGCGCGCAACGACGAGGAGTGCCGGGTGGCCAAAAATCTGACGCGCTTCATCCTGTGGGCTCTCGTGCTGGGCATCATCGCAGGCTGGGCGACCAACGCCGCAATCGACGACGGGACGCCGGCGGCGGCAGCACAATTGAAGGCGATCGGGGGCTATTTCTCGATCGTCACGGCGCTGTTTCTGCGGCTGATAAAGATGATCATCGCACCACTGGTGTTCTCGACGCTGGTCGTCGGCATTGCGCACATGGGCGACACCGCGGCGCTTGGGCGGGTCGGAATCAGGTCGCTCGGCTGGTTCATCTTCGCCAGCCTGATCTCGCTGTCACTGGGGCTGGCGGTGGTGACGCTGCTCCAGCCCGGAGTCGGAATTGGGCTCGCCCTGCCTGACGTTACCGCCGCGAGCGGCCTCGACAAGGCGGCGTTCAGCCTGAAGGACTTCATCAGCCACCTCGTACCGACATCGATCGTCGAGGCGATGGCCACGAACGAAATCCTCCCAATCGTTATCTTCTCGATCTTCTTCGGGGTGGCGATCACCGCGGTCGGGGAGCGCGCGCGGCCGCTAGTGCGCGGGATCGAGGCGTTGGTGCAGGTCATGCTGCAAGTGACCAATTACGTCATGCGCGCGGCGCCATTCGCGGTATTCGCAGCGGTGGCTAGCGCGATCGTCGAAAACGGCCCGAAGGTGCTGTTCAGCCTCGGGCGATTCGTCGGCAGCTTCTACCTCGGCATCGCGATCCTGTGGGCGATCCTGATCGGCATCGCCTTTTTGGCGCAGGGTCGGCGGGCGAAAGACCTGGTGCGCTACATTCGTGATCCGATCCTTCTCGCCTTCTCGACTGCCTCGTCGGAGGCAGCCTATCCGCGGACGCTCGAGGCGCTCGAGCGGTTCGGGGTGCCGCCGCGGATTGCCAGCTTCGTGCTGCCGCTGGGCTATTCGTTCAATCTCGACGGAAGCATGATGTACATGACCTTCGCGTCGATCTTCATCGCGCAAGCATACGGGATCCACCTCGGATTCGGCCAGGAGATCACCATGCTGCTGGTGCTGATGATCACCTCGAAGGGGATGGCGGGGGTGCCGCGCGCCAGCCTGGTGGTGATTGCGGCGACACTGTCGATGTTCCGCATTCCCGAGGGCGGGCTACTGCTGATCCTAGCGGTCGATCACTTCCTCGACATGGCGCGATCGGCGACCAATGTCGTCGGCAACGCCGTCGCGGCGGTGCTGGTCGCGGGTTGGGAAGGAGAACTCGATCCCGAGCGTTCACCCGACATCGAGCCGTTGCGCGCCCCGAGCCATGTCCCCGCGCTAGCCCCGGGCGCCGAACCCGGGGCCTGACGACCTACTCCTCGTCGGGCTCGGGACCGGCCATCAGCGCCTCGCCGACTTCGTCCTTCTTGCCGCGCACCGCGTTTTCGATGCGCGCCGCGATCTCTGGGTTTTCGATCAGGTAGGTCTTTGAATTCTCGCGACCCTGGCCGATGCGAATCGAGTCGAAGCTGAACCAGGCGCCCGACTTCTCGACGATCCCCGCCTTGACGCCCAAATCGAGGATCTCGCCGACCTTGGAGATGCCCTGGCCGTACATGATGTCGAACTCGACCTGCTTGAACGGCGGCGCAACCTTGTTCTTGACGACCTTTACGCGGGTCGTGTTGCCGACGATGTCGTCGCGATCCTTGATCTGTCCGGTGCGGCGGATGTCGAGGCGGACCGAGGCGTAGAATTTGAGCGCATTGCCGCCGGTCGTCGTCTCGGGATTGCCGTACATCACGCCGATCTTCATGCGCAACTGGTTAATGAAGATGACGATGCACTTTGAACGGCTGATCGAGCCGGTCAGCTTGCGCAGCGACTGGCTCATCAGGCGGGCCTGGAGCCCGACATGGCTGTCGCCCATCTCGCCCTCGATCTCGGCCCGCGGAACCAGCGCGGCGACCGAGTCGATTACCAGCACGTCGATGGCATTCGAGCGGACCAGCGTGTCGACAATCTCGAGCGCCTGCTCGCCGGTGTCGGGCTGAGACACGATGAGATTGTCGATGTCGACGCCCAGTTTCTTGGCATAGCCCGGGTCGAGCGCATGCTCGGCATCGACAAAGGCGGCGGTCCCGCCATTTTTCTGCGCCTCGGCGATGACATGGAGGGCAAGGGTCGTCTTGCCCGAGCTTTCCGGCCCGTACACCTCGATCACGCGGCCACGCGGCAGGCCGCCGACGCCGAGCGCAATGTCGAGTCCGAGGCTGCCGGTTGAAATCGTCTCGATCTCGATCTTCTCGCGGCTGCCCAGCTTCATCGCCGAGCCCTTGCCGAACGCGCGATCGATCTGCGCTAGCGCGGCTTCCAATGCCTTTTGACGATCCGTGCTCACTTTGTCTTCACCCGCTACGATTTTCAGATTTGCTGCCATGACCCCGGCCCTCCCGTCAACGATGCTCACTTCGCGATCCCGCGATTTATATGGCGTACATCATATGTTCTTGAAGAACAAGAAGCGAACAAAGGCCCTAACTTGGACAATATGGACACGACGTATCCATCGTTGGTGTAAACTTCCCTGCCGATGGAGCAACCACCCGCCGAACGGGAAATAGCGGGTCCGGAATGACTAAAAGCGCATGTCCGGGTCATCGATGGTCTCCCCGAGCGGGTGGCCGAGCGCGGCATTCGAAACAGCAACGGGCAGTGTAGGGAATATCGCATTAATGCGGGTCCAAACGACGCTTGGTTTGTTGCACTTGCGAACGAAAAGGCCCAGCGCCCGAACCATGCTTGAATCTGCCCTCCCCGGCCAGTCAGTCCGCGCCCGGCTCGGCATGCGCGAAAGCGTGGCGTTGATGGCGGCACTGATGGCACTCAATGCGCTGGCGATTGACATGATGCTTCCCGCGCTGCCGGCGATCGCACGCGGGCTTGGGGTCAGCCATCCCAACGACCAGCAATATGTCATCATTGCCTACACCATCGGCTTCGGCGCGGGACAGATGGTGTGGGGGCCGCTCGCCGATCGCTTCGGGCGACGGCCGCTGCTGGTAGTCGGACTAAGCTTGTATGCGCTACTGGCGATCAGCTGCGCGGTGGCACCGACCTTTGCGCTGCTGCTCGCCGGGCGCGCGGCGATGGGCGCTGCCGCAGCAGCGACTCGGGTGCTGGTCACAGCGATGGTGCGCGACATGTTCGAGGGCGAAGCGATGGCGCGGGTGATGAGCTTGGTGTTCATGGTGTTCATGGTCGTGCCGGTGCTTGCGCCGTCGATCGGCCAGGCAGTGCTGACGGTCGCACCGTGGCAGGCGATTTTCGGCCTGCTTTCTGGCTATGCCGTGATCGTGCTTGGATGGTGCCTTCTGCGGTTGCCAGAGACGCTTCATCCCGAGGACCGGCGGTCGCTGAGGCCGGGCGCGATCCTCGAGGCCACGCGGCTCGTGTTCACAGACCGGCTGGCGGTCGGGTATACGCTGGCGAGCACCGCCCTGTTCGGCGGGCTGATGGCCTATATTGCCTCGATCCAGCAGATTGTCGCCGATGCGTTCCACCAGCCAACGCGCGTCCCGCTGGTGTTCGCCGCCTGTGCCGCGCCGATGGCGGGGGCGGCGTTCGCCAATTCGCGGATCGTCGGACGGTTCGGGTTGCGCCAGGTCGGGCATGCCGGACTGGCCGCTTTCCTGCTGGTGAGTGCAATCCATTGGGGCGCGGCGCAGAGCGGGAGCGAGAGCCTGTTTTTGTTCGTGACCCTGCAGGGGCTGGCGATGATCGCCTTCGCTTTTTGTTCGTCGAACTTCTCGACGCTGGCGATGACCAATATGGAAGCGATCGCGGGGACGGCGTCGTCGGTGCTGGGGGTGACAAGCTCGGTCGGCGGGGCCTTGATCGGGCTGACTATCGGGCAGGCGTTCAACGGGACAGCCGTGCCGTTCCTGATGGGAATGCTGCTGTGTGGCCTAGGTGCGCTGACGGTGGTCGCGCTGACCGAGCGCGGGCGGCTGTTCGAGAAGCTGGCGATCGCTTCCCAGTCCTAGAGCGTTCCTTCGAAGTATCGCGCCATGCGCTCGCGTTCGGCGGGGGTCAATTTCGAGGCGACGTCGCGCATCCGGCCATAGACGTCGTTGTGGCGGGTGCCGGCGGCATAATCGTTGAGCTGACGCAGAAGATAATCGGCGCTTTGTCCAATAATGACCGGGGTCTCGATCGGACCGCCTGAACCGTTGACGTGGCAGGCAAGGCAGGCAGGGATGCGGCGGTGGCTGTCGCCTTCGCGGGCGAGGGTGACGGTGGCGGTATCGCCCGACAGGTCGCGGCTGCCCAGCGCGCTATATTCACGCGACGCGGCGGAGAAATAGGCGGCGACGTTGGCGAGATCGGCGACGCTGAGTTGTTGTGCCATTGGCGACATCTGCAGGTTGACGCGGGCGCCGCTGCGGAAGTCGGACAATTGCTTGTAAACCGCTTCGGGCGACTGGCCGGCGAGACTGGGGAAATTGCCTGCCGAAACGCCGTTGTTGCCGTGGCAAGCCGAGCAGTTTTCCTTTGCGATCTGAGCACCGCGGGTGGTGCTCCCAGCGCGAAGAATTGCCATCACGGCGGGGTCCCAGCTGACTTGCGAGACAGGGTAGGCCGTTGCGGTGCTGATCGGCTGGACACGCGCGGGCGAGCCTTCGGAGAGGCCAATCGCTCGGCTCATCGCGCTGTGCATCGAGAGGTGCGAGTGGCTGCGCTGGCCGGCGGGAATGAGGACGAGGCCGAGCACGGCGCCCGCGGCGATCGCCCCGCCGACGATGACGCTCGCCCAGATCCGCCACGGGCGATTTAGGTCGGCCTGGGTCGGGGGCGAGTCGACGGGGGTTTCGGGGGTCTCGTCGCTCATTGTGCGTTCAACCGGTGGATCAATGCCTGGGGCGGCGGGTCGATGAAAAATTGCGCGACCGGATAGCCGTAGGCAGCGGCCATCAGCACCGCGACGAGCACATTCCACAACCCGAAGCCGTTTAGCGCGGCGGGGACCCGACCGGGCGGATGAACGGCCTCAGCATAGACGATCGCGGTCGGACCCCCGAGCCCGCGACGATGGAGCATGGCGAGGTTATAGACGAACAGCAGCGCGCTGATCGCAAGCAATATCCCGCCGACCAGCGAGACGATCACCCACGGGCCCCATGCGGCGATAATCGGGTCCTTGTAATCGAACGCGGCGACGCGGCGCCACTGGCCCTGCAGCCCGAGGACGTGCCACGGAATGGTCATCACCATCATGCCGATGAACCACAGCCACAGCTGGAGCCGGAGCGGCTTCATGCTCGGGAAGTTGCGCCCGGCGAGGCTTGGCCAGATGGCGTAGGCGATCGCGAAGTAGATGATCACGACGGTGCCGCCGAAGATCAGGTGGAAGTGCGCTGTGACCCAGCTGGTGTTGTGGATCATCGCGTTCATGCCATAGCTCATGTTGATGAGACCGCCGCCGCCGCCGAAGAACAGCATGAAGAAAGCGAGACCCGTTGCGAGCACCATCGGGCGATCCCACGGGAGCGCAGCAATCCAGCCAAGTGCGCCCTTGCCGCCGCGCATCCGCCCGGCAATCTCGAGCGAGGCGGTAATGGTGAAGATCGTCAGCAGCGTCGGAACCGAGACCAGCGCGGTCAGGAACATCTGGATGAACTTGAAGCCGTTGGCGTGCTCGGGATCCATGAACAGATGGTGGAGACCGACGGGCAGCGAGTAGAGCAGGAACAGGATGAACGCGAGCCGCCCCATCGTATCGGAGAAGAGCCGCCCGCCGGCGGCACGCGGGGCCATCGTGTAGAAGGCGATATAGCTCGGGAAGAGCCAGAAATAGACGATTGCGTGGAGGGTCCACGAGAAGAGCGTGCGCGACAGGCCGACATCGACCGTCTGGCTGATCCCGAGCGAGGCAGGAATGACCTGGAACAACAGTTCGGCGGTGACGCCGACGGTGGTCCACAGCCACATCACCGCGTTCGCGACGGTGCCGAACATGACGAGCGGGACGGCCTGCCCGGGGTTGGCGCGGCGCCAGGCACGCATCGCGACGATCATCTGGATGCACCAGGTCCAGCTTGAGGCGACGACGAGGACGAGGCCGAGGTAGAACCAGGGGGTCGCGGTCAGTGGCGGGTAGAAGGTGTAGAGCACCGAGGCGTTGCCCGAGACGACCGACAGCGCGGCCATCAGCACGCCAATCACGCCCGCCCAGAAACTGAACCAGGCGAGGCGCAGCGACGGTAAAGGGCAGCCGAGCGAGGTCTCGGCGACATAATAGCCAAAGCCCATGATGAAGAAGGTCGTCAGCACGAACGCCATCGACACGCCGTGGAGGGTCACAGAGCGGAAGTAGTTGGCCGCGCTGTGCGCCGGGGCGGGCAATGGGCTGCGCGCCCACATCTGCCACACGCCGAGCAGGCAGGCGACGAAGAAGGCGGTGATCGCGACCCACAGATGGGCGGTGACGAGACGGCCGGTCGAGAGGACCGACGCGCGGGCCTTGGTCACGACCGATCGCGGCGCAGGCGTCGCCTCAGCTAGGCTTGCCACAGGCGGCCCTTCCCTCGGCATCGGGATGGAATTGCTCGGGCGGGACGACACGCACGGTGGCGATCATCTGGCTGTGCCCGAGCCCGCAAAATTCGTGGCACGGCATCAGCAGGTCGCCGGTCTTGGTAAAGCGGGTGTGGACCTGCGCGACGTAGCCGGGGACGATCATCGTGTTAACGTTAGTGCCAGCCACGAGGATGCCGTGAATCACGTCTGGGGTGGTGAAGCGCAGCGTCACGTCGCGATTGGCGGGAAGAATAATGCACTGGGGGACGAATTCGAACTGGGTCGCGATGACCCGCGCGGTGATCTGGCCGTTGGGGTCGATTCGGGTGCCGAGATTGCTCTCGGTGAATTCGGCCGAGAGATGAAGCGTCTTGGGGTCGGCGAATTCATGGTTGCTCGGCGGGTTAATCCCCATCGAGACGGCGGTGTAGAGAATCGTGCCGAGAATCACCGCGACGATGCCGCCGACGACCAGCGCCCAGCGTAATTCGGACTTGAGAATCGACTGTTCGCTCATTGCCATCAGCCGATCGTCCCGCGCGGCAAGAAGACGAACAAGTAGATCGCGAACCAGCAAAACATGAGGATAGCGACCGCGACTCCGGAGACAATCAAGGCACCACGCGGGGCAACTTCAAGCGCGCCCTCGAGCCGAAGACGCTCGTCCTCATCGCTATCGTAATCATGCCGCTGAGTGGGATATGCCTTGATCATTGCAGCCCCTTCGGGACTGATTAGCAACCTTGATTTAACCAATGTCAAACCAATACAGCAATTATCGTTAAACTTTTCAAATCACTAAACTAAATAAGGTCAGCCAGCGAGCGCGTCCTCCATCGCCGGGGTGATACGGTCGATGGTGTAGGGCTTGTCGATCATCGGCACGTTGGCGAATTCGGCGGGCGGCGGATCGACGTGACCACCGGACGCGATAACGAACGGAATACCGCGCGACCGCATTTCGCTCGCGACAGACCAGATGTTCTCGCCCTTCAGATTGACGTCGAGGATGGCGAGGTCGAACCCGCCCTGCTCGACCGCCTCGCGGGCTTCGGCCACGCTCTCGCAGATTCCCTTGACGCTATGGCCCAGCGAATCGAGGAAATCCTCGAGCATCATGGCGATGAGAGGTTCGTCCTCGACGATGAGGATGGTATGCGATGTGCCCACGCCCGGAACATTAGCAGCGCACCGGCGGCGCGCAAGGTGAGTTTATTTCGCCGCCAGAACCTTGCGCGCGGCCTCCGCCAGTTCCTGGACCGAGAACGGCTTGGGGAGGAAGGCGACATTGTCGATGTCGATCGACTTGCGTAGCTGCTCCTCTGCGTAGCCCGACATGAACAGGATGGGCAGTTTCGGACGGGTCTTGCGCGCCTCGCGAACCATCGTCGGGCCGTCCATCAACGGCATGACGACGTCACTGACGAGGAGCGCGATCGGCTCCCCGCGGTTGATGACCTCGAGCGCCTCCTCGCCGTTGGTGGCGGTAATGACCTTGTAGCCGTGGCGAGTCAGCGCGCGCTCGGCGACCTGGCGGACCATCGGTTCGTCCTCGACCAGGAGGACGGTGCCGGTGCCCCACAGCTCGCCGTCCTTGGGCTTGGCGATGCGTTTGGCCGGCGCAGCGGACTTTTCCGTGGCGTGAACGGGGAGGTAAATGGTGAAGCGGGTGCCCTTGCCGATCTTGCTGTCGGCGAAGATGAAGCCGCCCGACTGCTTGACGATGCCGTAGACGGTAGAGAGGCCGAGCCCGGTGCCCTTGCCGACTTCCTTGGTGGTAAAGAAGGGTTCGAACACCTTGCCGAGGATGCCGGGTGCGATACCGGTGCCGGTGTCGTCGATCGCGATGGCGGTGTAATCGGCGATTGGCAGGATGTCCGAGCCGATTTCGGCGACTTGGTCGGCCCGCACTGCGTAGGTCTGGATGGTGAGCACGCCGCCGCTGTTGGCGAGCATCGCATCGCGGGCGTTGACCGCGAGGTTGACGATGACCTGCTCGAGCTGGCCAGGGTCGGCGCGGACGGCACCGAGATCGCGGCCGTGCTTGAGCTGGAGTTCGACAGTCTCGCCGAGGAGCCGCTTGAGCAGGTGCGAGACTTCGCTGACGACGTCGGGAAGCTGGAGAATTTGTGGGCGAAGCGTCTGTTGCCTTGAGAAGGCGAGCAGCTGACGGGTGAGACCCGCGGCACGATTCGAGTTGGAACGGATCTGCTGGATGTCGTCATAGTCGCTGTCGCCGGGCGTGTGGCGCATCAGCATGAGATCGCAGTGGCCGATGATGGCGGTGAGGATGTTGTTGAAATCATGCGCGACGCCGCCGGCGAGCTGGCCGACTGCCTGCATCTTGGTCGCCTGTGCTACCTGGCGCTTGAGCTTGGCTTCTTCGCTATTGTCCTTGAGCAGGAGCAGGACCGCCGCTTCGCCGAGACCGCGGAGGCCGGCAACGGTGAGGGCGACGGGCTCGCCGGGCTGGTGAGCGAGGCGGACGGCGAGATCGCCCGACATGGCGGGGCCACGGGCGTTGCGGCGGACAGCGTCGGCGACCGCGCCCTTGTCCTCCTTGACGACGAGATCCCCGGGATAGGCGGGAAGCTGGTCCGACAAACCGCCGGCGGTACGGAATGCCTTGTTGGCGGTGATGAAGCGCCCGTCGCGATCGACCAGGGCGAGGCCGACGGGAAGGACGTCGAGAAGGGCCTGGATGTTGGCACCGCCCCCGCTCTGTCCTTCGCCTTCGTCGAACAGCAGGAAGGTGCCAGCGCCGCCCTCGATTGCGGGATCGATGGGGATGTGGACCGCGCGGAGCAGGGTCGCCTCCACGCCTTCCGATCGGAGCCGGGCGTGGCCCGAGTTGTCGCTGTCGACGATCGAGTCGAAGCGAAGAGCCTCGGGACTGGGAGAAGCACCGAGCGCGCGGTCGGCGAAGAGCTTGTTCGCGGCGAGCAGGCGCCCTTCAGTGTCGATGAGGGCGGCGAGAACTCCCGCGGCCGAGAGTCGCTCGCCGGTATCCCCGGCGATGCGCAAGGCAGCGATAGTCATCATGTCGGGCGCGGGGGGCTTGGGAAAGCGCCACAAGAGAAGATCGCCGCGGACCCCGGCGCGCTCGATTTGGACCGCGGCGCCGTCGTCGAGGCTCGTGCCGGCACGGCCGTCGCGCCACGCGGCGAGGCGCGCGGCGGCGAGGGGTTCGCCGAGCATGGCGGGCGAGGAAACGCCGGGGAAGCGCTCGCGATAGGCGGGGTTGGCGACGAGGATCTGGCCCTCGCCGTCGGTCAGCACTGCGGGCTCGTCGTGGAGCGCGAGCGCGGCGCCGATCAGCGGAAAGTCGGGGACCGCGCTGACCGGGGCGGCGGGCACCTTGGCGGCGCGGCGCTCAACGACAAAGGCCGCGACGAGCATCGAGACGAAGCCCGCAAAGAACAGCAAAGCGAAGAGTCTGGCACCCAACGCCCAAAACAGGATCGCCCCACTTGCCGCGGCCGCCGCGACGAGAGCCGGCACCAGCCAGCGCGGCCCGCTGTCGAGCGGCGCGTTGAGCAGCCTGGCGTCAAGCGGGGCGAGATGTTGGTGAATCACTCGCTACCAGATACGCACCCGCTGCGCCGGCGCAAGGTAAAGCTTCTGGCCGGGCTGCGCGCCGAACGCCGAATACCAAGGATCCATGTTGCGCACGATGTTACCGCGCTGCTCGGACGGCGAGTGCGGGTCCGTCAGTAGCCGCTGACGCAGGTTGGCCTCGCGATAGTTGCGACGCCAGACCTGCGCCCAGCCAAGATAGAAGCGCTGGTCGCCCGTCATTCCGTCGATCACCGGCGGCGTCGACCCGCCCAGCGAGGCGAGATAAGCGTCGTGGGCGACGGTCAGCCCGGCGAGATCGGCGGTATTCTCGCCCATGGTGAGCTTGCCCTGGACGTGCATTCCGGGGAGCGGTTCATAGGCGTCATACTGTTTGCCAAGCGCGTCGAGGCGCGACTGGAAGGCAGCGGTGTCGGCCGGGGTCCACCACTTCACCAGCTTGCCGGTGAGGTCATATTTCGCGCCCTGGTCGTCGAAATGATGGCTCATCTCGTGGCCGATGACCGCGCCGATCCCGCCATAGTTGACCGCCGGGTCGGCGTTGGGGTCGAAGAACGGCGGTTGGAGGATCGCCGCCGGAAAGACGATCTCGACCATTCCGGGATTGGCGTAGGCATTGACCTCCATCGGGGTCATCCCCCACTCCCAGCGGTAGATCGCGTGGCCCAATTTGCCGACATTGTAGGCATGCTCGAACTGTGCCGCACGCATCGCGTTGCCGAGCGCGTCGTCACGGCGAATCTCGAGACCGGTGAGGTCGCGCCAGCGATCGGGATAGCCGATCTTGGGAGTGAAGGCGGCGAGCTTGGCACGCGCCTTGACGCGGGTGTCAGGCGACATCCACTCGAGCGTGGAGAGCCGCCGGTCCATCGCCGCGATGATGTTCTTAACCAGCTTGTCAGCCGCGGCCTTGGTCTCGGGCGGGAAATAGCGCTGGACGTAAATCTTGCTGACATCGTCGCTGAGCGCGCCGCTGGTGAACTCGACCCCGCGCTTCCACCGCAACTGCTGCTCGGGAGTGCCCGAGAGGACGGTGCCATGAAAGGCAAAATTCTCCTTGTCGAAGGCGGCCGGGAGATCGTCGGCATAGGCGTCGAGCGAGTGGACGAGGAGCTGGTCCTTGAGCACCCCAAGCGGAGTCGCGGCGATGAGTTTCGCGGTGCCGGTGATCGCACTCGGCTGGACGACGATGACGTTCGACACGGGGGTGCCGTTGGCGGCGAGCGCGGCGCGGAAATCGAACCCGGGCGCGGCGGCGGCGAGCTGGGCGAGGGTCATCTTGTTGTAGGTCTTGTCGGCGTCGCGACTGTCGATGCGCGTCCAGTGCGCCTTGGCCAGGCCGGTCTCAAAGGCGAGGACCGCGGCGGCGCGGGCTGCGGCGTCGGACTGGCCGGCGAGGGTCATCACCGTCGTCAAATGGGCAAGGTATTTGGCGCGCGTGTCGGCGAGCTTGGCGTCGGTCGAGAGGTAATAGTCGCGGTCGGGCATGCCGAGCCCCGATTGGCCGATCGACAGGGCATAGGTCTCGGGGTCCTTGTCGTCCTGCCCGACATAGACCGCGAACGGCGTGCTGACGCCGAGTGCGCCGGCCCTCACATAAAGCGCGGCAAGGCCGGCCTTCGAGCGGAGACCCGAGATCTCGCCGAGCCACGGATTGATTGGGGCGAGCCCCTTGGCCTCGATTGTCGTCGTGTCGATAAAGGCGGCGTAGGCGGCACCAATCTTGCTCGACGGGTCTGCGGCGGCCTGTTCGAGAATGTCGTGGGTCCGGGTTTTCGACTGGTCGGCGAGCGTGTTGAAGCTACCGTAGTTCGACTTGTCGGCGGGGATGAGAGTCAACTTGGCCCAGGTGCCGTTGGCAAACTGATAGAAATTGTCTCCCGGGGACGACGAGCGGTCCATGCCGGCGGCGTCGAAGCCGAAGCTACCGATCTGCGCGCGCTGCGGGGCCGTGGTGACCGGGGCGGCCTCGGCCGCCCGGAGCGGTTGCAGTGGGGCCATCGGCGCGGTGGTGCAGCCAGCAAGAATTGTCGTCGCGGCGAGCGCGATGGCGAGACGGGTCATGGATTTTCCCTAGCAAACAATAAGATGCCGAGGTTGTGACGGATTAGATGAGCCTTAGGTTAAGCGCTCGACCAAGCGTCGGTTCAGATCGACGAACGGCGGCGATCATTACGACGGAGAGTACGGCGGGCGCGATATCGGCTGGTGATCCAACGGCGCCAGAAGAAGGCACTGGCGAAGTAGCCGATGACGGCCGACGTGGCAGCAATGGATAGGACGCCGAGTGCCAACGGCCCAGATTCGCGTTTTACCAGGAAGAGGAATTTTGCCAGTTCTCCTGAAACTTGTGCGGCCGTAGCGGGATCGATGTCGGCGCCGCGGCGGAGTTCCCAGCGCCCGATCTGGAGAGCCAACCAATACATTGGTGGGATAGTCAGCGGGTTGACCACCAGCGTGACCGCAGCAGCGACGGCGATGTTGGCGCGCGCAGGGACGGCCAGCAAGGCAGCGACGACGACGTGCATGAACGGGATGATCACCCCGATTCCAAGTCCGAGCGCAACCGCGCGGGGTACCGAACGATGGTTCGTTCGCCACAGATTGGGCTGGCTGAGCTGGCGCGCGAAGGGGCGCAGCAGCCAGTTGTCGGCAACGGTCTCGCGCGTCGGGATATGCCCGCGAACCCAGGTGACGATAGCGCCCGCCACGATCAGACGTCGCGGCGGAGCAGGCGACCCTGCTCACGCTTCCAGTCACGTTCCTTCTCGACTTCGCGTTTGTCGTGCATCTTCTTGCCCCGGGCGATGGCGAGTTCGACTTTGGCGCGGCCGCTCGAGTTGAAGTAGATCGACAGGGGGACGAGAGTCAGGCCCTGGCGAGTGATCGCGCCGTGCAATTTGGCTATCTCGCGGGCTTTGAGCAATAGCTTGCGCTTGCGGCGTGGCTCGTGGTTGAGGCGGTTGCCGTGGCTGTATTCCGGGATCGACGAGTTGACCAGGAACACCTCGGCATCCTCGACCATCGCATAGCTTTCCGCGATCGACCCCTCGCCGACCCGCAGCGCCTTGACCTCGGTGCCCTTGAGCTCGATCCCGACCTCATATCGCTCCTCGACATAATAGTCATAGCGCGCCCGCCGGTTCTCGGCGACGACCTTGACCTTGTCGAACGGGGTAGGAAGCGGTTTGCCCATAAGGGCCAGATAGGGACGAGCGAGGCGTTAGGGAAGCCGACAACCGGCGTCGTCCCCGCGGAGGCCGGGACCCAGCGTGAAAAAGATTGCGGCGCTCCCCAGTCTGCTATACACGTATAGCGGGAGATATGCGATGCTTGCCGTAAGACTTGACGCCGAAACCGAAAGCCGCCTCGAACGCCTCGCCGCGCGCACCGGGCGCACCAAGACCTTCTACGCCCGCGCCGCGATCCACGCCCATCTCGACGATCTTGAGGATTATTACCTCGCCGAGGAACGCCTGCGTGACTTCCGTTCGGGCGATGCCATCCCGCTTGCCGAGGTGAAGGCCGCACTTGGCCTGGACGCTTGAATTCCTTCCTGCGGCGATAAAGGAGCTGCGCAAGCTCGACCGCCAGGTCGCGGCGCGCATCGTGACCACGCTCGAAACACGCATTGCCGCGCTCGACAATCCGCGCTCTACCGGCAGTGCACT
>JANMWM010000317.1:0-7958 GCA_031394005.1 Sphingomonas sp. | reverse complement strand
TTTCCTCGCTGATAAGGCCTATGACGCTGATCGCCTGGTCCTCGCCTTGAAGCAACGCGGCATCAAGCCGGTTATTCCGCCCAGGGCCAATCGACTCGTCCAGCGACCGTGCGATTTCGCGCTCTATCGCGAACGCAATTTAGTCGAACGATTTTTCAACAAGCTCAAATGTTTCCGGGCAATTGCGACGCGCTACGACAAGCTCGCGCGAAATTTCCTCGCTGCCGTTCACCTCGACGGCGTTATCGCGATCCTCAACTAAGGACAGACCTAGTATTTCAGAAGCCCCTCGAGCGAGTTTTTGAGCTCTTCGACGGACAATCGGCCCCAGCGTTCGGCCCAGGGGGACGAATCGCTCTGGTCATCGCGCAGGTAGGCAGGCTTTGACCAGCGCTGCGGGGTGAGGGTCGGCTTCGCGTTGGCAAGGTTGGCGAGGTTGAACGGCCGGGCGAAGAGCAGCCCGACCTGGTCCCCGTGGACCCAGCTGATCGTCGCGAACAGGCTGCCAGCCTCGCCGAGGTCGAGATAGACTTTGCCGCCGAGCGGTAAAGAGTTCGGGCTTTCGACCATCGCGCCGCTGGCCGAGATGTTGCGCAGACGGACCGGGGTCGACTCGTGCTCGAACAGGATCTGGCCCGACCAGATCATCGGGTGGCGCGGGCTGCTGCGGCGCGTGGCACCGCTCTCGTTCGAGATCGGCGCGACGGACGTGACCTCGGGCTCGGCATCGAGCGCGAGTCCCGCGCTGACTTTGGGGAAGCTGCGGCGGATAACTTCGCGGAGCAGCGAGTCGCGCTCCACTGGAATGGTTTGTATCTGGGTCTCATGAGCGAATTCGAGGCCGTAGCGTTCGCCGCGGATCCAGCGGACGGCGCACTCGACTGAGCCATGCTTGCCAAGGTTGAGCTCGACCGCGTCCCACAGCCTGGGCTTGAACTTGCCTTCGACCATCGCCCCGCCACCCGACAGGTTGACGAGATCGACGGGATGGAGACGGCCCTTGAAGAGAACCAGCGCGCGCTCGTTGACCAGCCGGTGACGATCGACCGAGCGGTGGTCGGCGGTACGCGTCGCCCCGCGCGAGACGGGGACCGCGTCAAGCCCGGCGCCAGCGCCCCGGCTCGGCTGCTTCTCGCTCAACACCCCAGTTGTGGGAATCGGATTGCCCGACAGCGTCAAGCGCAAATTGTTCATCGATCGGACCTCGCACCCCATGGCCTGATGGGGCCTAAGGGGTGGAGGTTACGAAAGAGTAAGCGAGCCGACACGAACGGCCCGGCACGACGGTCTTACCTTACCCGCGTGGTTACGAACTATAGTACATTTCGAACTCGACCGGCGACGGGGTGGTTTCCCAGCGCATCACTTCTTCCCACTTCAATTCGATGTAGGCATCGATCTGGTCTTCGGTGAAGACGTCGCCCTTGAGCAGGAAGTCACGGTCGGCGATGAGGCTGGTGAGCGCCTCGCGCAAGCTGCCGCAGACAGTCGGCACCGCGACCAGCTCGGCAGGGGGCAGGTCGTAGAGGTTCTTGTCCATCGCCTCGCCCGGGTGGAGGCGGTTCTGGATACCGTCGAGACCGGCCATCAGAAGCGCCGCGTAGCACAAGTAAGGGTTGGCCATCGCGTCGGGGAAGCGGAACTCGACGCGCTTGGCCTTCTCGCCCGCGCCGTAGGGGATGCGGCACGACGCCGAGCGGTTGCGCGACGAGTAAGCGAGCAGGACGGGGGCCTCGAACCCGGGGACCAGCCGCTTGTAGCTGTTGGTCGTCGGGTTGGTGAAGGCGTTGAGCGCGCGCGCGTGCTTGATGACGCCGCCGATGAAGTAAAGCGCGAGCTCGCTGAGACCGGCGTAGCCGTTGCCGGCGAAAAGCGGTTTGCCGTCGGCCCACAGCGAAATGTGGGTGTGCATCCCCGAACCATTATCCTGCGCGATCGGCTTGGGCATGAAGGTCGCGGTTTTGCCATAGGCGTGGGCGACCATGTGGACGACGTATTTGTAGACCTGCATGCGATCAGCGGTTTCGACCAGCGTGCCGTAGGTCAACCCGAGCTCATGCTGAGCGGCGGCGACTTCATGGTGATGCTTGTCGCACGGCAAGCCCATTTCGAGCATCGTCGAGACCATCTCGCCGCGGATATCGACCGCGCTGTCGACCGGGGCGACGGGGAAATAGCCGCCCTTGGCGCGCGGACGGTGGCCGAGGTTGCCGCCTTCATAGTCGCGGTTGGTGTTGGTCGGCAGCTCGATATCGTCGATCTTGAACGAGCTTTCGTTGTAGCTGTTCATAAACTTGACGTCGTCGAACATGAAGAATTCGGCTTCGGGGCCGACGAACACGGTGTCGGCGATCCCAGTTTGCTTGAGATAGGCCTCGGCTCTTGTCGCGGTCGAGCGCGGATCGCGGGTGTAAAGCTCGCCGGTTCCGGGTTCGACGACGTTGCAGACGAGGATCAGCATCGGGGTCGAGCTGAACGGATCGATGTAGGTCGCGCCGAGATCGGGCATGAGGATCATGTCGCTCTCGTTGATCGCCTTCCAGCCATCGATCGACGAGCCGTCGAACATGAAGCCGTCGTTGAGCATGTCCTCGTCGATCGCCGAGGCGACCATCGTGAGATGATGCCACTTGCCCTTGGGGTCGGTGAAGCGGAGGTCGACCCACTCGATTTCGTTATCCTCGATTAGCTTCAACACTTTGCCCGAGTCCGACATGGGTTTGACCTATCCGTAAAAATTGATTCGCCGCCCCAGGCGGCCACAATTCGCTCTGCCGCTTGCTGCACTGCGGAATCCAGTGGAGTCGCTGCCGAGGTGAATATTTCACCACGGTTTCGTGGGGAAGGAGAAGTCAAGGGTTTCGGGGAAGGGCGAGTAGGCCAGGACCGACGCAAACCCCTCATTAGGCAGAATCGGCCTTTTCGTGCACCTTCACATAGTCGTCTGGATCCTTCTCGACCGGGCTGACCCCGGTGAGATGCTCGGCCTCGAACCGCGCAAACTTTAGCGCGAGGCTGTGGCTGAGATCGCGGTCGGCGTGTTGACGGAAGTCTGACAGGCCCTGGCGCTCTTCCTCGGCGAGGTGGTCGCCATTGGCTTCATTGGCCTTGGCGACGGCGTTGATCCACGCCTTGCTGCCTGGTGACTGTTTTGAGACTTCGACGACGGCGTCGCGGATCTTGTTGTGATCCTTGATTGCGTCTTTGGTTTCATCCTTGACGCCATCGGCGTCGGCGGCACCGCTGCCGATCTTGAGCAGGGTCGGGTAGAAAAAGCGCTCCTCGGCTTCGGCATGGGCGTCGAGCAGCGCCGCAAGCCGCTTCCACACGGCGGCGAGCACGGCGGTTTCGGTCGGTTCGATCTCGTCGATTTGCGCGAACAGCCGGCGGATCTGGGCATGATCGTCGAGGATGAGCTGGGTGATGTCCAAGGCGGGTCGCTCCTGTGATTTTGGCGGATGAACAGCGGGGAAGGGCGATCGTTCCGTCGCGTGCCGGCGGTTGGCGCTTGTCGAGATTTTAGGGGGCGGGTAGGGCGCGGCGGTGACGGTCGCCCGCCGCTCGTTCGATTTCGCCAAGGTTTACCATGCGCTGTTCGCTGCTCTCCACCGTCGCGCTTGCCGGGTTGCTTGGCTTGAGCGCGGCCGGGATGGCGCAGCGCGCCGATGATGACGATGCGCGGAAGGGGGCGTCGGTCGGGGCGGTGCCGGTTTCGGTCGCGCCGGCTGCTCCGCCGGTTCCGATCTCGCGTGATCGCGATGAGGCAGCACCGGCCGAACCCGCCGCTCCGACCGTCGTGGCTGACGACGACGAGAAGGCGCCCGAGACGGCAATCGTGGTCACTGCGCGGCGGCTCGTTGTGGCGCGCGAGAGTGCCGAGCCGGTATTGGGGGCGACGCGCTATTCGTTGACCAACGACACGATCGAGGCGCGGCCGGGGGGCGAGACGACGACGATCGGGCAGGTGTTGCAGCAGGTTTCCGGTGTGAGCGACGGCGGGTCAGGACGGCTGGTCGTTAGCGGGGTGCGCGGCGGGGTCGAATATCGGTTGAACAATATATCCTGCCTGATGCGCTGGGCGATGTTGGCGATTGGCTGAGAGCCGGCTGGCGACGCGAATCGATCTGCTGACGGGGTCGCTTCCGGCGCAACATGGGCTGTCGGGAGGGAGCGTCGTCAGCATCTTCACCAAGACCGGGGCCTATCTCGCGGGCGGTCAGACCGAACTATACGGGGGTGCGCATGGCGAGTTCGAGCCGGCGTTCGAGGCGGGGGGATCGAGCAGGAAGACGAGCGGGTTCCTATCGGCGAGTTACCTGACGAGCCGGATTGGGCTTGCCGCGCCGGACGCGGGGGCGGAGCCGCGGCACGACCGCACTCGGCAGATCGAGGGGTTCGGGTACCTCGACCACATCATTGACGGCGCATCGCGAATTTCGCTGACCGTCGGGAGTTCGACCGAGCGGTTCGACGTGCCGGTGCCGTAGGGAACAAGTCTTGTCGGGCTGTCGACACGGCGGGAGGCGGGTCATTATGCGGTGGCGAGCTATTTGCTGATGGGCGGAGCGACGACGGTTCAGGCGTCGCTGTTCGGGCGCGCTTCGACCAGCCGGCTGCGCGAGCCAGTGGCGGTCTTAGCGCATGGCACGAGCGTCGGGACTCAGGTCGAGGCGGTGCACAAGCTTGGCGTCAGCCATGTGCTTCGGGCGGGGACGGTAGTCAGCGAGGAGTGCCAGCGCGGGGTGGCGCAGCGCACCTCGGCAAGTGTCTTCGTGCAGGACGAGTGGACTGCGGCGGCGGGATTTATCGTCAACGGCGGGGTGCGGTTCGACCGCGTCAAGAGGACGGGCGGGGGGACGATGCTCCGCCCGCGATTCGGAGTGGTGTGGCAGCCGGAGACCGGGACGACGGTCCATGCGGGTTGTGCGCGTTATCTCGTCGCCGCGCCGATCGAGCGGCGGGTTCCTGCGGACGCGCGTGACGCGGTGCGCGCCGAGCGCGACGATTATTTCGAAGTCGGTGCGCAGCATGCGGCTGGGTATCTCACGCTCGGGATCGACGCCTATTGGCGGCGCGCGCGGGGTTTGTTGACGACGTGGGGGACCGCGCCCGATCCGATGGAGCAGGATTTCAACTTCGCTCAAGGGTCGGTGCGGGGGGCGAGGCGAGCTTGCTCTATGCCGACGGGCCGGCGTCGGGTTGGGCATCGCTCGCGGTGGCGCGGGGACGCGGGCGCGGGCTGGTGCCGGGGGATAACTATTTCAGCCGGGCAGAGCGGGCGTCGCTGGCCATTGATTCGGTCGCGCTAGCCGATGTCCAGGCGGTTACTGCTTCAGGGGGCGGGTCTTACCGCCTGGGCAAGCTGCGACTGTCTGGAGACATGCTATACGGCAGCGGGCTGTCGCGCGAGCTGTTCACGAGCGAGCGGCTGACGGGGGATGCGCGGGTCGACGTCGCGGCGGTGCTGCGGCTGCCGGGGCTCGGGCACAAGCCGCTCGATATTCGCGCCGATGTCGTTAACCTGTTCGAACATCCGTACCAGTTGCGCGTCGCCAACGACTCACGGCTTGCCGAGCGGAGGCGGCGCCGGGGACTGTTCGTCGGGCTCGAACAGGGTATTTAAAAGGCTCGCCTTCGCGCAGCGACGAGCATTCGCAGCAGCATCGCGATCGGGCGAGGTACACCGACCTTGCCTTCGAGCCACAGGCTGACCGCCGAGCGGCTGACCCCGATCGCGGAGGCAAGCTCGGCCTGGGTCTTGTAGCCAAGTTTCAGCATCGCGCTCTTGAGCTCGTCTGGGGGCATCGAGGCGAGGGGATTGTCGTCGGCCACCTACCGAGCGCTAGAAGCAAGTGGGGGCCTTGAGCAAGCAATCCGCTAGAATTTGGTACGAACGCAGCCGTGCCGCGGGGTCGAAGATCTGCGAAGTGACCATCAATTCGTCGGCGCCGGTGCGGCCGATGAAGGCTTCGGTAGCTTCCTTGACGATGGCTGGCGAGCCGATCGCGCTGCACGACAGCCGCTCGTCGAGCGAGGCGCGGAAGCGGTCGGGGATGGTATCGCGGTAGCCTTCAAGCGGGGGCTTGAGCTGGCCCGGCGTGCCGCTCGCGAGCGCGACGAAGGCTTGTTCGAGCGAGGTGGCGAGGAGCTGCGCTTCGTCGTTGGTGTCGGCGGCGAAGACGTTGAAGCCGAGCATGACATAGGGTGCGGCAAGGAACCGCGAGGGCTTGAAGTCGCGGCGGTAGGTCGCAAGCGCGGCGTCGAGCATGTCGGGCGCGAAGTGCGACGCGAAGGCGTAGGGCAGGCCGAGGTGCGCGGCGAGGCTCGCCCCGAACAGGCTCGAGCCGAGGATCCAGACGGGGACTTCGAGCCCCTCGCCGGGGATGGCACGGACGCGGGCGGGGGGGGCTGACGGTGGGTCGAAGTAGGAGATAAGCTCGACCACGTCGCGCGGGAACTGGTTGACGTCGCCGGTGAGGGTGCGACGCATCGCATAGGCGGCGGCCTGATCGGTGCCCGGCGCGCGGCCGAGGCCGAGGTCGATGCGGCCGGGGTAAAGTGCGGCGAGCGTGCCGAACTGCTCGGCGACTTGGAGCGGGGAGTGGTTGGGGAGCATGATCCCGCCAGCGCCGAGGCGGATAGTCGTCGTGCCGTGGGCGACATGAGCGAGCACGACCGCGGTGGCGGCGCTGGCGATTCCGGGCATCGAGTGGTGTTCGGCCATCCAGAAACGGTTGAAGCCGAGTGATTCGCTATGGGCGGCGAGGGTCGCGGCGTTGCGCAGCGCGGTGCCGGCGTTGCTGCCCTGGGGGATCGGGGCGAGGTCGAGGACTGAGAGGGGAGTCATCATACCTATATGGGCGCGGGCACGCCGATATCACTAGCGCGAGTTACCCACCCTCGCTCGCCTTGCAGCGAGCCTCCCGCCCGGGAAACAAGGGGGTTAAATGGCGTCGGCGCCGCGGTCGCCGGTGCGGATGCGGATCGCCTGTTCGACCGACGAGACGAAGATCTTGCCGTCGCCGATGCGACCGGTGCGCGCGCTGTTCTCGATCGCCTCGATGACGCGGTCGACGAGGCCATCCTCGACGATCACCTCGAGCTTCACCTTGGGGAGGAAGTCGACGACATATTCAGCGCCGCGATAGAGCTCGGTATGGCCCTTCTGGCGGCCGAAGCCCTTGACCTCGGTGACGGTGATCCCGCTCACCCCGACCTCGTGAAGGGCGTCCTTCACGTCGTCGAGCTTGAACGGTTTGATGATCGCTTCGATTTTCTTCACGCGTAGCCCCCGCAATGTCATCAGTCAGTCTTGTTGTAACCATCGCCCTCACAACCGCAAAGACTTTGTGTGCACTGCACAAAAGTCAGAAAAGTTAGGCTAATCAATTAGTAAGGGGGGCGATCGTAGCCGCCGGGGCTGCGGGTGAAGATTTCGCAAGGCCCGTCGGTGATCCCGATCGAATGTTCAAACTGTGCCGACAGCGAGCGGTCGCGAGTGACCGCGGTCCAGCCGTCTTCGAGCAATTTGCAGTCGGCACGGCCAAGATTGATCATCGGCTCGACAGTGAAAATCATGCCCGGACGAAGCTCGGGGCCGGTGCCGGGACGACCGGCGTGGATGACTTCGGGGCTGTCGTGGAACAGGCGGCCGACGCCGTGACCGCAGAAGTCGCGGACGATGCCGTAACGATGCTTCTCGGCGTGGCTCTGGATCGCGTGGGCAATGTCGCCTAGGTGGTTGCCGGGGCGTGCCTGCTCGAGCCCGAGCATCAGGCATTCGAAGGTCACGTCGACCAGCTTGCGAGCTTTGAGCGGCACCTCGCCGACAAGAAACATGCGGCTGCTATCGCCATGCCAGCCATCGAGGATCGGGGTGACGTCGATGTTGACGATGTCGCCGACCTTGAGCGGCTTGTCGCCGGGGATGCCATGGCAGACAACGTGGTTGATCGAGG
>JANMWM010000052.1:0-7824 GCA_031394005.1 Sphingomonas sp. | reverse complement strand
AGCGCGTGGACATGGTCGATCATCGTTTTGCGCTCGGCAACAGCCCGGCCCAATCACGAATCGGGGCCGAGCGCCCCGGACAAAAAATCATTCACCAACGTCAACTCGCCGATCTTGGCGTGCAGCGTCTTTACGTCGATCGCCGGCTCCGCAGGTCCAGTTCGCACGTCCGATCCGAAAACACCGGCGGCGCCTTCCAGCAATTGCGATCGCCAGGTCGTGATTTGGTTCGGGTGAACGTCAAACTGCTGCGCCAACTCGGCCAGCGTCTTCTCGCCCTTCACGGCAGCCAGCGCCACTTTCGCCTTGAATGCCGGACTGTGGTTCCGGCGCGTTCGCTTCGTCATCATCTCTCCTGTTCGACAGCCATCCTGGCCACCTTCAGGCAGAATCTCCACTTAACGCACTGTCCAGATTTGCCGAGCCACCTCTTTTGATCATCCAGTTCCTCACGCCAGGCCATGTCCTCAGTCTCCGCAGCCCAAGGCCCGCGACACAGGCGAAAAAAATGCACCAGCGAGCAGAACTTATGACTAGGCTCGACAGCCATTGCTCGTAAACTGATCAGATGAGCCTGCGCTGCCTCCTCGGTGCCCATCGCCCGCCGCTGACGTCGATCGTTCAGCGGAGGCAAGGTCTTGGGGCGTTATGCGAAGATTGCCCAACCCCGCTCGAACACACAGATGTGGGTCGTTGGGTGGCTTGCAAGCCGCTGACCTCCGTCACGACACCGCCAGCTCCTCCACCCGCTCCTAGCTCAACTGGATAGAGCGTCGGGCTTCGAACCCGAAGGTTGGGGGTTCGAGCCCTTCGGAGCGGGCCACACCGCCAATGGTGGAAACCACTGCGACTTCTTAGATTACGCGGTAATGAGTTGTTACCGCCGCGAGGATGAGCGATGCCCACACCTTTGATCAAGCCTGACAACGTCCGACCGGCCATGACCGATCGAATGAATGTGAGCGATCTTCGCGGGACCTATTTTTGGTGCGTTAAATTTCAGTGCACGCCGGCCCAGCTTGAGGTAGCTGTCCCGCCCAAGGCCCCACCTGCCCCGTCTCACGCCCCGGCTAATCCACAGCCGTCGCTGGCGTGACGGCGCGCTTCGACACTTTTGTCGCGATTGACTGGTCCGGGGCGAAGGGCAAGAAGCACAAGGGCATTGCAGTTGCCGAGGCACGTCGGGGGACTGGCGCGCCATTGCTTGTTCGACCGGGTCACGTCTGGTCACGCACTGAAGTGCTCAATTGGCTGCTTGAGAAAGCGGACGACGAGGCGACCCTTTTCGGCTTCGATTTCAGTTTCGCCCCGCCCTTCATTGAGCGCGGATGTTATTTACCCGGTGAAGCTGGACTGCCCGACGACGCCAAGAGCTTCTGGTCGTACGTGGACAGGGTAAGTCTAAGTGAAGATTTGGGAGCGGCCGATTTCCTCGAGACGCTTCACCGACGCCACTTCTATTTCGGCATCGCCGACGGAGTGAAAGCGGATTTTGTCTATTTCCGTCAATGCGACGCGGCCCTTAGCCGGCAAGGCGGCCGCAAGACCGCCTCGGCCTATGACGCGATCGGCGCCGCCCAGGTCGCCAAAGCTAGCTTCGCCGGGATGCGCCTATTGAACCGCCTTTCGGGCACGATTCCCGTTTGGCCCGTGGACCCACTGCCCGCGACCGGCAGCGCGGTGGTCGAAATCTACACTCGAATTTACCTTCGCCGCGCCGGAACAGATGGGCGAAAGTTGAGGAATTCTGGAGATCTGGATCTTGCGCTAATGGGCCTCGGCAGCAAGCCAGCCCGCCTCGCCTTCGTCCCCACCGACCACCAAACCGACGCGCTGGTCACCGCCGCCGGAATGCGAAACTTTATAGCAGACCCCGCCGCTTTCGCGCCCGTCGCTCTCACCCCTGATATTGCGCGCACCGAGGGGTGGACCTTCGGCGTGCTGTAACGAAGTCGAACGGTCAACGTCGTCTCGCCAAGTGAAGTGAACAGGTCGGTGTCAACCTTCGGCCGCCCCCAGTCGGCCGACCAAGTGCCTGACGCATTATAACCGCTCCATAGATTTGAATAGCGGGCATCGAGCTTCGTCATCTTGGAAGTGTATCAGTAGTTGCGGCCGCTCTGTTGTTTGAGTTTTTTGATACGGTGGCGTTGATAAGTGTCGATTTGACGAAACAGCGGCATGCGTGTGTCAAAGCTCAGATGCGTGATGGAGACGATGTGCGGGGTTTTGGTGTCCGGGCCGCCGATGTTGAGTCCGCACACGATACCCCCTTCTTCGCCCATGTAGAAAATGCTCACCACGTTACAACTATCAGGGACGGCCAGGTTCGGAGATTGCTTTACTATCGTCCGCATGAGGATTTGAGATAGCCTGGTTTTGACAGGAAGCGATGCTTTCAGTTCCGCAACAAGGCGATCAGTTTTCTCAGGATCATCAATCATCAATCAACCCCGAGATTGGTAGCGGCGCCAGTGGCATCATCGGACGCGGCAAGCGTAGGTGAGATCGTCTAATTCCACTCACCGTGGAAGCCATCACGGTCGATATTGATCGCGTTCATTTCCGCGTTTGATAACCGCCATAACGGGCATTCGCGATATCCATGTAGTCCCTGCGGACGAGCGAACAAAGGTGTTCCCGCGAGACAGTCTCTATCTGGATGTCGGAGCTCCAACTCAAGCAGAGGTAACTGCGCTCAGCATTGCGCCAGGAGACCCCATCGTGCCGGACGCGCCATTTTCGGTTCTGGCAGGCGGCACGCGCTACCTTGGCAAAGAAATTCTGGCGTGCCAATCTGCGAAATTTGGACGTCACCAGCCATCACATGCCCAGGGATGCCTTCATGGCACATAAGGTCCGTGAGCACGGCTGGATCACCCGTCGTGCCCAGGAGCTGGACGTAGAGCAGCCCGGGGCGGTGGCCACCGGGGCTAAGTCCCGCCGCATGTGCCGCGCCTCCAGCAACCTCGCTCAACGACGGCTCGCGAACGACTTCGGCCGCGTAGGCAGGCCGGTTGCTGAAGCGTTGCGGCAGGAGTGTTTGGTTATGCGCGACGATCTCGTTAGCTCGGCGCAGGTAGTCCGCGCGCAGCGCGTCTGTCCATGGCTGTGGCGGCAAGCGGCGGGTACGATAAGCGTAGAACGCGTTTCGGTCCTTCAGGCCTGACTTATGGGCGAACGCGTCCTGCTCGCCCTCAATCCGTATGACCTCTCTAAGGCCGATCTTGTGAATCTGCTCCGCGGTGAGGTCAGTTGTCGTATTGAGCTTCAGCGCAGCTGCATACCATGCAGATCCTCCCGGAAGGGTTATGGCGCCCACTCGTCCGCTCGGTGCGGTCGGAAGCTCGCTGTCGCCCCAAGCGATTACCCGCTCATAGGCCACCTTCAAAGCAAGCAGAGAGGCTCGAGAATCGGCCAGCAGTATTGCGGCTTCGGGCTGACTAATCTTCTTGTTGGCGCTTAGCTTAGCGATCTTGGCTTTCGCATCAGACCACAATGGCGAGTCCTGTCCGGCAGCGAACGGAGCACTGCTGATAATCAATTTGCTGCCCTTTGATCACCCGCTCAATTTAAAATCTTGGGGGGTGGATCCCTTGTATGTCGGAAGCGCGGCTTTCGGAGATAGCAGTGTCCAGAACAGCAGGGATCGCCCGCAGGCGAGCATTATACGCGCGCATGCCGGGGGCGTCCTGAACCGTAAGCGTGTTGACCAAAAAGTTTGGCAGCTCAGCGTGGAGCGAGTAAAGAAAACCGCAAAAGGGGCGTTGATAGCGGCGGTACTGATATTGCAGTTCCATCCGCTGCAGTTCGGTCTCCCAGATATCGTAGTTAGTCCGACCGGCCGGCGAGAACTTATTCCGGTCGCACTGGAATGTCATTCGACCGACGCTTGCCCACCGCATCTCGAGACGTCGCCGCTGGCCGGCTTCGCTGATATTATCTAGACGATCCTTGCCTTCCTTAATCCCGAGCCTCGTTGCGAAATGAAGCTGGAACTTCAAATCCTGCGCGAACTCAGTGTCCAGGGAAGCCGTCAAACGAGCGCCAGCCGCCGTCGCGACAGAGGCAGCCGGAGGTTGCGCGGCCGTCGCAACGGTCGGCACGAGGAGAGGTGACGCTGCCGCAATGCAGAACCAAGGCCAATTTACGCATAATTACTCCATAATCTGAGTTGCGAAAATCAAGAATATCGTGCGTTTGCTGCTACCGAACTGCCGCCGCGGTCGCGACTGCCCCTTGCGGTCCGACGCCGTCGCGGCCGTAGACGTCGGGCAGGAAGGCCAGCTCGCTACCCTGCGGCATGGCAGTGATGTATGTCAGATAGACCGGAACGCCGCGCGGCAATTGGACATGCTGCTCGGGCGCAGTCGACTCCGTGCTGAGATCGCGACCGGCCAGCCAGAGCCCGAGCCGCTTCGCGTCCTCCAGCCGAATGCAGCCGTTCGACAGGGTCCGCTGCTTGTGCGCGAACAAGACGTGGAGGTCAGTGTCGTGGAGATAGACGCCGATGTCGTTGGGGAATGAGAATTTCATCACCCCCATTGAATTGCCGGGTCCCGGCAACTGGCGCAGATAAACGGTCTGCTTGCCCTCTTCGACTGCCTTCCAGTTGATGCTCGACAAGGGCAGCGCGGTCGGCGTCGGACCGAAATCGGAAATAATCTCGTAGCCCTTCTCTTTCCAATAGGCTTTCGCAATGGAGCTTTGCATCTTCCTGGCGACGATTTTCTGGGTGAGGTCGGTCGGCACATACCAGTAGGGATTGAGCGTCGCGTACCAGATAGTGCTTACCAGCATTGGTGTCTGCGAGTCCGGACGGCCGACGATGACCTTCATCGAGTCCGCGACGCGCCCGTCCTCGATCATCAGCAGCCGCTGGGTCGCCGCTTCGACGACGAGGTAGCGGCCTGACGTGGGCAGAATCCGCGCCCGGCCGAGATTAGCGAGGGCGCGGGGATCAGGCGTCGTGCTGCCCGAGCGCTGCATTGCCAGCCATTCGGCGTCACGGATCGGGCCATAGATCGGGTTTACATTGGACACTGCCTGCAGGTGAGCGGCGAGCGACGGCGCGATCGATACCTGCTGCAATGTGACCCACGGGTTGGGCACCCGAGGTGCGAGCGCCGGATCAGAGTAGGTGAGGCCCGGCAACGGGGCTCTCAAGGCGGCGACATATTGGAGCCAGGCTGCGGACAAAACGCGGTCGGCGCGGTCGATTGCCTGCGGATTGCCGGTTGCCGCGTCGCGCGCCGCGGCCTCGACTGCGTAGGCGAGGCCCGGGCCCGACGGCAGGCCGTCAAGCGGGGCGCGGCGCAGTATCTGGGCAAGGGTCGTCAGCGCCTCGCCGCCGCCGTCGCGAAACCACACCGGCGCGCCGTGACGCACGGCCATGAATGCGTCGACCGCGGGATTGGCCGTCGGAAGCGGCGCAGGCACGTTCGGGCGTAAACCAGCGATCAACTCGGGCGGATCGGCCGCGCGGGCCGGAGCTACGCCAAGCAGTAACGCGGGGGTCAGGACAGAAATAAGAAAACGAAACTTCACGACGGATTCCTACGGCAGATTCAAGAGGTTGGGTAAACTCGATAAACGCCTTCTAGCTGCCCGAGTTCAACTCCTCCCTGAAAGCGAGAGCGAAACAAGGCAAAAATATTGCCTTCCACGCCGGCCGTGGCCGAAGGGCGACACCGGTGCGACCGGCCGGCTGCCGCTGGGAGAATTCTCGCTTATTCCATCTTGCGAGTGACCGCGACCTCATTATCGGCCTATCCTGCCCGCAACAAGGGTACCAACTTCATGTTCACACCGCGCATATTCAGTGCATCCGTTGCCGCTCTGCTCGCACCCATGCTTCTCGCCGGCACGGCTAGTGCCAAGGCGGGTACGGCCTTTGACCTGATAGTGCGCGGCGGGACGATCTATGACGGCACAGGCGGCGTGCCGATGGTCGGTGATGTCGCGGTCACAGGCGATAGAATCGTTGCGATCGGCGGGCATATTGATGGCACTGCGCGCGGGGAAATCGACGCACGCAGGAAGGCGGTCACGCCCGGTTTCATCAACATGTTGTCCCATCCCGAAGATTCTCTTTTCGCCGACGGGCGGGCGCTCAGCGACCTGGCACAGGGAGTTACGCTCGAGGTTATCGGCGAGGATTCAATGGGCCCGCTGACCACCCAGATGCAAAAGAATATGCGCGCTCGTCAGGGCGATATCCATTATTCAGTGACGTGGCATACCCTTGGCCAGTATATGCAGACGATCGAGCGGCGCGGTATCGCACCGAACATCGCCTCTTACGTTGGCGCTGGAACTGTGCGCACTAATCTGCTCGGCGAGCACGATGTGCAGCCCGATGCGCGACAGCTCGAGGTGATGCGCATGCTCGTCCGCCAAGCAATGGAGGAGGGGGCTGTCGGTCTCACCACGGCGTTGATGTACTCACCCAACACCTATGCCAAGACGCCCGAACTGATCGCCCTTGCGAAAGTCTCGGCACAGTGTGGCGGCATTTATAGCGCGCATATCCGTAACGAGGGCGACCGGGTGATCGAGGCGATCGACGAAACCGTGACCATCGCACGTGCGAGCGGTGCGCCGGCGCACATCTACCATTTCAAACAGTCCGGTCCGGACAATTGGGCCAAGAACAAGACCGCGATCGCCCGTGTAGAAGCGGCTCGCGCGGCGGGCATCAGAATCACAGCAGACATGTACACCTACACGGCAAGCGCCACCGGCCTTGACGCGGGGATGCCGCCTTGGGTGCAGGACGGCGGCTTGGAGCAATGGATCAAACATTTGCGCGATCCGGAGATCCGCGCGCGCGTGGCACGCGAGATGCGGGATGCTCACCCGAAGGACTGGGATAATGCCTACGGACAGGCAGGTGCGGAAGGAACGCTGCTGCTCGCGTTCAAAAACACGGCGCTCAAGCCGCTCACCGGCAAGACGCTGGCGCAAGTGGCGCGGATGCGTGGCAAGACGCCCGAGGAGACTGCGATGGACCTTGTCATCGAGGATGGTTCCCGCGTCGGTGTGTCGTACCGCGTCATGGATGAGGCCAATCTTCGCCGGGAGGTGGGGCTGCCGTGGATGATGTTCGATTCCGATGCGGGAGCCGCGGCACCGGAAGGCGTCTTTCTCCTATCGAACCCGCATCCGCGCGCTTATGGCAATTTTGCGCGATTGCTTGGCAAGTACGTACGTGATGAGAAGCTTATTCCGCTGCCTGAAGCTATTCGGCGGCTGACAGGATTGCCGGCGGCAACGCTGTCCTTAATGGGACGTGGTACGCTGAAGCGCGGAAACTTCGCCGACATTGTCGTCTTTGATCCCCCGACGATTGCCGATCATGCGACTTTTTCTAGGCCACACCAACTTGCGACCGGCGTCAGCGACGTGATCATCAACGGAGGTATCGCGTTCACGAACGGCCGCCCGACTGGCAAGCCAACCGGCCGCTTTGTGCGCGGACGCGCCTGGGCAGGCGCCCCCGGCGGGGGTTGCCGCGCTCGCGCTTCGGATTGGGACTGGTCGACTTGATCGGCCCCGCTGTCACGTTCAGGATCTGCGCTCAACCAGTAGGTGCGCTCAGTCCTAAGGCTCGCCCAGTCGTTCCTCCACCCAGCTTGCGACGTTGTTCGTCGTCAGATCATTTGGGACATTGAGCGGCGTTGATCAGCGGAGTGTTGGCCTCATCTGGGGGTTGATGTTTAAGCGGCGAGTTTGCGGTGTTGCAAGCGCCGATGTTCGATGGTGATGGGTTTGATGCGGGCTCGCTCGGCGAGGATGGCTTGGGCCCTGCCGAAGTAGGCGTCG
>JANMWM010000316.1:0-11035 GCA_031394005.1 Sphingomonas sp. | reverse complement strand
TTTCCTCGCTGATAAGGCCTATGACGCTGATCGCCTGGTCCTCGCCTTGAAGCAACGCGGCATCAAGCCGGTTATTCCGCCCAGGGCCAATCGACTCGTCCAGCGACCGTGCGATTTCGCGCTCTATCGCGAACGCAATTTGGTCGAACGATTTTTCAACAAGCTCAGATATTTCCGGCTAATTGCGACGCGCTACGACAAGCTCGCGCGAAATTTCCTCGCTGCCATTCACCTCAACGGCGTTATCGCGATCCTCAACTGAGGACAGAGCCTAGTGTTCCAGCAAATCTGAGCACAATCCGGTCAATCAATTGCCCGTCCCCCGTCCTTCGCGAAATATACCCTACCGCGTCAGTTTTTTATAGCTCATCCGATGCGGGCGGTCGGCCTCCGGGCCCATCCGCCGTCGCTTGTCTTCCTCATAAGCCTCGAAATTGCCCTCGAACCATTCAACGTGGCTATCGCCCTCGAACGCCAGAATGTGCGTCGCCAGGCGATCGAGGAAGAAGCGGTCATGGCTGATGACCACCGCACAGCCCGGGAAATTCTCGAGCGCTTCCTCGAGCGCGCGAAGCGTCTCGACGTCGAGATCGTTGGTCGGCTCGTCGAGCAGGAGGACGTTGCCGCCTTCCTTCAGCATCTTCGCCAAATGGACGCGATTGCGTTCGCCGCCTGACAGTTGGCCGACCTTCTTCTGCTGGTCGACGCCCTTGAAGTTGAACGCGCCGACATAGGCGCGGGTCTGCAGCTCCTGCTTGCCGATCGTCATCAACTCGGCGCCGCCGGAGATTTCCTCCCAGACATTCTTGTTCGGGTCGAGGTCGTCACGGCTTTGGTCGACGAAGCCGAGGCGCACCGTCTCGCCGATCTTGACCTCGCCGTCGTCGGCGGTTTCCTGGCCGGTAATCAACTTGAACAGCGTCGACTTGCCCGCGCCGTTGGGCCCGATGACGCCGACGATCCCGCCCGGCGGAAGGTTGAACGACAGGTCGTCGAATAGCAATTTGTCGCCATAGGCCTTGGTCAGGTTGACTGCCTCGATGACGTTGCCGCCGAGGCGGGTCGGGGTCTGGATGACGATCTGGGCTTTGCCGATGATGCGCTTCTCCGACGCCTCGACGAGCGCGTCGAACGCCTTGATGCGCGCCTTGGACTTCGTCTGGCGTGCCTTGGGGCTCTGCCGGATCCACTCGAGTTCCTGGGTGATCGCCTTCTGCCGCCCCTCGTCCTCGCGGCTTTCCTGGGACAGCCGCTTGGCCTTCTTGTCGAGATAGGTCGAGTAATTGCCTTCGTAAACGAAGTATTTCCCGCGATCGAGTTCGAGGATCCAGTTGACGACATTGTCGAGGAAATACCGGTCGTGGGTGACGAGGATGACGTTGCCGGGATAGTCGACGAGATGCTTTTCAAGCCACTGAACGCTCTCGGCGTCGAGGTGATTGGTCGGTTCGTCGAGCAGCAAGATGCCGGGCTTCTGGAGGAGCAGCTTGGTCAGCGCGACGCGGCGCTTCTCGCCCCCCGACAGGTTGGTCACCGACGCATCGCCCGGCGGGCAGCGCAGCGCGTCCATCGCGATCTCGAGCTGGTTGTCGAGCGACCAACCATCGACCGCATCGATCTTTTCCTGCAGCTCGCCCATCTCCGCCATCAACGCATCGAAGTCGGCATCGGGGGGAGGATTACCCATCAACATGCTGATTTCGTTAAACCGGTTCATCATGGTGGCGACGTCCTTCACCCCCTCGCGGACATTCTCCATGACGGTCTTGGTCGGATCGAGCTGTGGCTCCTGCTCGAGATAGCCGACGGTGATGTGCTCGCCCGCCCACGCCTCGCCGACGAATTCGGTGTCGCGGCCAGCCATGATCTTCATCAGGGTTGACTTGCCGGTGCCATTGGGACCGACAATGCCAATCTTGGCGTCGGGGTAGAATTGCAGGCTGATGTTGCTCAGCACGGGCTTAGGTGCGCCGGGGAAGGTCTTGCTCAGACCCTTCATGACGTAGCTATATTGGGCGGCCATCGGGTCGCTGGTCCTTCATTCGGCTGGGATTGGTTGCGCGTCTAGGGGATGCGCGGCGACATTTCCAGCGTTTCGCGTGTCAGCGCCCGACCATCTCGACCGCATCGGCGAAGCGATAGCCAGCAAACTGCTCGCGCAGCGTCTTCTTGCTGAGCTTACCGGTGGCTGTATGGGGAAGCTCCGTGACGAACTCGATCGCGTCCGGCAGCCACCAGCGCGCGACCTGAGTGACAAGATGCGCGCGAATCGCATCGGGGGTGACGTCACTCCCCTTCGTGCGCACGACGATCAGCAGCGGGCGCTCGTCCCACTTGGGATGGGCAATCCCGATCGCCGCAGCCTCTGCAACTCCAGGACAACCGATCGCCGAATTCTCAAGTTCGATCGAGCTGATCCATTCGCCGCCCGACTTGATGACGTCCTTTGAGCGGTCGGTTATCTGCATCGTCCCGCCAGGATGAAGCGCGGCGACGTCGCCGGTGTCGAACCAGCCTTGGTCCGCGGCCGCATCGACCGTTTCCCTGAAATAGCGACGAATGACCCAAGCTCCGCGGATTTGCAGGTTCCCCGAGTGAATACCGTCGCGGGGAAGCACCGTCCCGTCTTCGTCGACGATTCGCAGTTCGACCCCAAACGGGGTTCGTCCCTGGTGAAGGGTAAAGCCGATCTGCTCTTCATCGGTCATGTCGTCCCAGTTGGCCGGCATCCCGCCGATCGAGCCGATCGGCGACGTCTCAGTCATCCCCCACGCGTGCATGACGTGGATTTTGCGAGCTCGGAACCACTCGATCATCGCGCGCGGCGCCGCCGAGCCGCCAATAGTGACATATCGCAAACTCGACATGCCGACCCCGGTGCGTTCGATATGCTCGATCATGCCCAGCCACACCGTCGGAACGCCAGCCGAGTGGGTGACCTCCTCGTCGCGGTAGAGATCGCACAGCTGGTCCGGGCGATAGTCGGCCGACAGCACCAACTTGCAGCCGGTCAGCGGCGCCGCCCACGGGATGCCCCAGGCGTTAGCATGGAACATCGGGACGATCGGCATGACGCACGATGTGGTCGACAGGTTGAAACTATCCGGAGCGACTTCGGCCATGGCGTGAAGAATCGTCGAGCGGTGTGAATACAGCACACCCTTCGGGTTGCCAGTCGTGCCGCTGGTATAGCAGAGCGCGCAGGGATCGAGTTCGTCCCCTTCGACCCAATCATAGTTGCCATTGTGCGGCGCGAGCCAGGCGGCGAAGCTTCCCGGATTTTCGACCTCCGGATCGAAGCAAATGAAACTCTCGATCGTTTCGAACCGCGACTTCAGCCGTTCGACGGTGGCGGCAAACGAATGGTCGTAGATCAGCACCCGGTCTCCGGCATGGTTCGCGATGAAGACGATCTGCTCGTCGAATAGGCGCGGATTGATGGTGTGGAGAATGCCGCCCATGCCGATCGCACCGTACCATGCCGTGAGGTGAGCCGAGTGGTTCATCGCCAAGGTCGCGACGCGGTCGCCAGGCTTGATCCCGGCAGCCTCAAGTGCCTGTGCCATGCGGCGTGCATCGTGCGTAACGCTGCGCCAGTTGGTGCGCGTGATCTGTCCGTCCGCCCAGGCGCTGACAATCTCGCGGTCGCCATGTTCACGCTCTGCGTGATCGACCAGCCGCATCAAGCGCAGCGGCCAATCCTGCATTGCTCCCAATGATTTCACCGAGCTATCCCCTAACGCTTGTGCAAAACCGAGCAGGGTACTTGTCGCCTAGCTGACGCAGTCGTGCAAGCGCGTCGTAACGGTTTTAGAATGGCATCTTGAAGCCGTCGGGAAGCGCCATTCCCGATGTGACCTTCTCCATCTCGATACCGGCTGCGGCATCAGCTTTGGACCGGGCATCATTGATGGCGGCGGCGATGAGATCTTCGAACATCGACTTTTCCGACGGCTGCATCAGCGAATCGTCGACGTTGACCCCGAGGATGCGGCCCTTGGCGGTAGCGCGGATGCGGACGAGGCCACCGCCGGAGACGCCCTCGACCTCGATCGTATCGAGCTTGTCCTGGGCGCGCTGCAGTTCGGCCTGGGCATCCTGCGCCATTTTCATAATATCATCGAAATTGGGCATGTAACGTTTCTTTCGAGGTTATGGATTCGAGCGTGGCGTCAGGGAAGGCTGCGAGCAGCGCGGCCATGGCCGGTTCCTCAAGGACGGCTGCGCGGTCGCGTTCGTCGGTCATTTTCGCCTGTTCCTGGAGCGAGTGTTCGCCCCCGCTGTCGGCGAGGATCACGCTCCAGGTGAGGCCGGTAACCTCCGTAGCGGCGGCAGCAAGGTCGCGCGCGAAGTCATTGCCGAGCGGGCGCAGCGGACGAAGCATGAGCGCGCCGTGGGCGAAGTGGACAAGGCCGACATGGTCGCGCAGCTGGATGCCGAGGCGCATCTTGCCGGCGTTCTCGAGCTGCTCAACCAAGGCGGGGAAGGTTGCGGGAGAGGCGTGGGCGATGGGCGCGGGTCGCGGCGCGGTGGTTCGGCCCGCTGGCGGGGGCACTGCGGCCCCCTCCCCGCTCGCCAGCCTCGCCATCAGCGCCGCGGGATCGGGCAGGTCGGCGGCGTGGACGATCCGCAGCAAGACCATCGCAGCGGCTTCGTGCGGATCGGGCGCAATCGTGATGTCCTGCAGACCCCTGAGCATCAGCTGCCACAGACGGTGCAGCACCGCCCAGCCAAGCTTGCCCGCCCACTCATCGGCGGCATCGCGTTCCTCGGCCGATTGCATGACGTCGAGCGGCGCGCCGGCCTTGACGCGGGTGACCGAGTGGACCGTCTCCATCAGCCCGCGCATCAACGCGGCGGGATCGAGCCCGAGGGTGTAAGCCTCGTCGAGCTGGGCGAGCGTGGCGGCACCATCGCCCTCGATGAGGGCGGCAAACAGGCGGCGGACTCGGCCGCGGTCGGCCAGACCGAGCATGTCGCGGACCTCGGCGGCGGTGACCCTGGCCTCGCCGTGGGCGATCGCCTGATCGAGGATCGACAGGCCGTCACGCGCGCTGCCTTCGGCTGCCCGGGCGATGACGTCCAATGCTTCACGCTCAACAGCAATGCCCTCGGCGGCGGCGACTTTGGCGAAATGGGCGGCAAGAGTTTCGGCAGGGATGCGTTTCAAGTCAAATCGCTGGCAGCGCGACAGGATGGTCACCGGGACCTTCGCCACTTCGGTCGTCGCCATTAAGAATTTGACGTGCGCAGGGGGCTCCTCGAGCGTCTTCAGCAACGCATTGAACGCTGGTTTCGACATCATGTGAACTTCATCGATGATGTAGATCTTGAAGCGGGCGGAAACGGCAGAATAGCGTACCGATTCAATCATCTCTCGAACGTCGTCGACGCCATTGTGCGATGCGGCATCAATCTCGATCACATCGATAAAGCGACCCTCGGCAATCGCGCGGCACGGTTCGCAGACGCCACACGGGTTGATCGTCGGGCCACTGTTGCCGTCGGGGCCGATGCAGTTGAGCGCCTTAGCGACGAGGCGGGCGGTCGAGGTCTTGCCGACGCCGCGCACGCCGGTCAGCAAAAAGGCGTGCGCGATCCTTCCCCGCGCAATCGCATTGCCGAGGGTCGTCACCATCGCATCCTGCCCGATCAGTTCAGCAAATGACTGCGGACGATATTTGCGCGCGAGGACGCGGTAGCCGCCGGGGGGCGAGGCAGGCGGAGGGGCTTCAGGGAGGTCGAGCCCAAGCCCGGGCGAATCATCGTCGGTCATCACACAAACCGTAGGGCGTGATGAACCTGCTGTCATCGCCATGCCAACATCGCGCTTTGCGGTCCGTGAATAGGGATGATGGCGGTCATCAACGCGATCTCGTCGCGCAACTTTACGGTGGTCGGGCGCTCAAGCGGTAGGAGCCGGAACGACCCGGGGCTCATCCTTGTGGCTGCTTCCTTCCGGACCTGACCAGGTTGGGGACTGCACCGTCCGCCCGACTCCCGGACGCGCCTATGGGCGAAGCGGCGCGATCGATCAACCCGACCGCACGGCGTCCGTGTTACATCATGTTGTGACGGGTACGGCAGACTTGCACGCGACGACCGTGGCGCATCTGCATGTAACATTTGCGGTGATGATGATGACGCATCATCATCATATGATCGCGGTCGTCGCTCATGTGCGTCTCGCTGTGGCGCATCGTGGTCTTCATCTGGTGATGCTCCATCGTCGAAGGCGCCATTTTATTGGTGGTGGTCATAGTGGTCATCGTCGACTGGGCGAGCGCGCCGGTGGCGATCATGCCTGCGGCGATTGCAATCAGGATTTTCATAAAGCATCTCATTATCGGATTACGGAGCGGCCGGACGCCACAACGGACGGGTGAAGCAGTGTGTTCCTAAGGGCTGATCGTTTGACGCGGCGTCGCTTCGTGCTTCCGCGGTGAGCATGAATCAGCCCTTGATCGTCGTCAATCGCGACGCCAGTCGTGACTCGCGGGAGGCATTTGCACAGTAAATTCTCCTGCTGGGAGGGCGATCTGGCAGGCGAGGCGCGAGGTGCGGGTGACGCCGACGGCAAGGTCGAGCAGGTCGTCCTCGTCCTCGCTGGCGCGCGGCAGTCGGTCGAAATCCTGGGGTTCGACGATGACGTGGCAAGTCGAGCAGGCCATCTGCCCTTCGCATACGCCTTCTAGCGGTTGGGCCTGCGCCTGGGCGAAGTCGAGGAGGTTAGTTCCGGCTTGGGCTTCGACTTCGCGGTCGAGGCTTCCGTCAGTCCGAAGAAAACGAACGAGCGTCATGGCGCAACCCTCTGAGCAGACGCGCTATCGTTGAGGCGGCAGCACGCGGCGACCAGTTCATCCTCAGTCGTGTAACGGCCAAAGCCAAGGCGGATCGAGGAGCGAGCTTCGCGGTCACTGAGCCCCAGCGCACGCAGAACGTGGCTCGGTCGGCCCGAGCCGCTGGCACAGGCCGACCCGAGCGAGAACGCAATGTCGCGGCAGTCGCCGAGCAGGCGCGCGGCGTCGAGTCCCTCGCGGCGGAGATTGAGATTACCGTGGTAACGGGTCTCGGCGCTGCCGTTGAGGATCCAGTCGGGACCGAGTGCCGCGAGCGCAGCGGCCCACAATCGCTCGACGTGACGACTGTCATCAACTTCGAGCGTCAGCATCAGGCGTGTCGCCTCGCCGAAGCCGGCGCACAGCATCGGCGAAAGCGTTCCCGATCGTCCGCCCTTCTCCTGCGCGCCGCCGTGGAGCAGGGGCGCGAGCACGACACCGTCGCGGACCCACAGCGCGCCGATGCCCTTGGGGCCGTGAATCTTGTGCGCTGAAATCGCGATGAGGTCGGCCGATTGGGGCAAGGGGCCGCGGCCAAACCCCTGCACCGCATCGCACAGGAATAAAGCGCCGCGATCGTGAGCCCGGGCCGCGATGGCTTCGGCCGGCTGCAAGATCCCGATTTCGTTGTTGACGAGCATCACCGCGACCAGCGCGGTCCGGTCGTCAATCGCGGCCTCGGCGTCGCTCAGATCGAACAGTCCGTCAGCCCCGACAGGCAGGCGAACGACTTCGATCCCCTGCGCTTCCAGCCAGTCGGCGGTGTCGAGCACCGCCGCATGTTCGGTAGCGACCGTGACGAGCTTGTTGCGCTTCGAACCTTCAAACACGCCTTTGAGCGCCCAATTGAGCGCTTCTGTCGCGCCCGAGGTGAAACTGAGCTGGCCGTTGACGCAGAAAAGCTTTGCGATGCGCGACCGCGCCACTTCGATCGCGGCGGCGGCGCGGCGGCCGTCGGTCGAGGGGCTGTGCGGATTGGCGAACTGATCGAGCCAAGGCTTCATGGCCTCCTTGACCTCGGGCGCAAGCGGGGTCGTCGCCTGGTAATCGAGATAGGTCACGCGGCCTGGCGCCTCGCTGCGATGCGGTGCCATTCGGCGAGAAAGGCGTCGATGTCGGCCTCGGTAGTGCTCGCGCCGAAACTGACGCGGATCGTCGCGTCGGCGAGTTCACGCGCGACGCCCATCGCGGCGAGGACGTGGCTCGACTTCATCGACCCCGACGAACAGGCACTGCCAGCGCTGATCGAGATGCCGGCAAGGTCGAACTGGACGAGCTGGCTCGCCGCGCTGACCCCGGGCATGGCGATTGCGCCGATCGTGGCGATGCGCGGTGCGTCGGCGGAGATGACGACAGCGCCCGCGGCCTGCACTTCATTCTCGAGACGCGAGCGAAGCGCGGCAAGGCGCGGCATGGAGTCGCGCACAGCCCCACTCGCCAGTGCCGCCGCGAGACCCGCTGCGCCGGAGAGGTCGGATGTCCCGCGCCGATAGCCTTTCTCCTGCCCGCCCGACGGTTCGAGTGTCGCGAGATCGCGCACTAGCAAAGCGCCCACGCCCGGCGGCCCGCCGAGCTTGTGCGCCGACACCGCGATGAAGTCGGCTTGCGGAAGGTCGATCTTCCCCGCTGCCTGAGCCGCATCGCACAGCCATAGCGAGCCCGCCGCGCGCACGCGCTCGGTGATGGCTTGGGCGGGCTGGATCACCCCTGACTCGTTGTTGACCAGCTGGATCGCGACTAGTGCCGCCCTCCCCGCCAGCGCGGCGTCTAGGGCATCTAGATCAATCGTGCCGTCCGCGCGAACGGGTAGCTGCTCGGCCCGCGCCCCCATCGCATGCGGCACGACCTCATGCTCGGTCGCTCCGGCCAGCCGCCGCGCGACCTTCGCCCGTGATCCGGCAATCGTGATAGCCTCGCTCGCTCCCGAAGTCAGGATAACGTCATGCCGCCAGCCGAGCGCCTCGGCGATCGTCGCCCGCGCGACCTCGAGCGCTGCCCTTGCCGCGCGCCCATCGGCATGAGGCGAGCTGGGATTGGCCCACGCCTCGAACGCCGCCGCCACAGCCGCGCGCGCTGGCCCCAGCACGGGCGTCGTAGCGGCATGGTCTAGATAGACGCGGGGCTTCATGTCGGTTGGCCTACCCTAAAGATTGCGCTCGGGGCCTCCGAGCTTATATAGCGCCCACACATCGCGTGCGCCGCTTCGCGCCATCCTCTAGCGTACCGAGCCCAATGCCCGAAGTCATTTTCCCCGGTCCCGAAGGCCGTCTTGAAGGCCGTTTCAATCCCGGGCCGCGCCCGCGCGCGCCCGTCGCATTGATTCTTCACTCGCACCCGCAGGCCGGGGGCACGATGAACAACAAGATCGTTCAGCTGCTCTACCAAACCTTCGTCCGCCGCGGCTTCGCAACGCTGCGCTTCAATTTTCGCGGGGTCGGCAAGAGCCAGGGTCTATTCGACAATGGCGTCGGCGAGCTGAGCGATGCGGCCTCGGCGCTCGACTGGGTCCAGTCGATCCACCCCGAGGCGCAGACGACCTGGGTCGCGGGCGTGAGCTTCGGCGCGTGGATCGGGATGCAACTGCTGATGCGCCGCCCCGAGATCAAGGGCTTCATCTCGATTGCGCCGCCGGCCAACATGTACGACTTCAGCTTCCTCGCCCCCTGCCCTTCTTCGGGGATCATGATCCAGGGCGAGGCCGACGAGGTCGTCACCCCGATCGCGGTCCAGAAGCTTGTCGACAAGCTGCGCACCCAACGCCACATCACCATCCACCATGACGTGATCCCGGGGGCGAACCATTTCTTCGCCAACGAGATCCCGCAGCTGATGGGCAGCGTCGACACTTACCTCGACATGCGCCTCGAGAAAGACCTCAAGCGCTAGCCTTCACAACGTCCAGATGAGGACATTGGCGGCGAGGACGATCGCGGCGCCGATCATAAGCAAGCCGCGCTGGCGCGTGGGGGGTCGGGCAGCGAGCTGAACCCCCGCTATCATCAGCAGGAAGGCCGCAATCATCGCCAGTGCCAGCGCTGTTTCGCCGAATATTTCCATCTTTATTACTCCTCCTTCAACCAATGCTTAATCACACCAGTCTAAAGCGGGTGCATGATGAAGCACCGGCAGCCCCGACTGGATGAAGCGTTCGAGCGGATCGAGGAGACGATCCTGCCGTGCCTGTCGATGCTGCTCGGCTCGATGATCGAGGCGGCGGCCGGGGTCGAGGAGAGCGATCCCAAGGCGCTCGCCGCCGAATTGCGTACGCTCGCCGCCGAACTGGAAGGACTGACCCACGCGGTCGAGCGGTCGAGCCCGGTGCGTGAAGGCGGCGCAGCGCTTCAACACGTCGCCTGAACCTTTCTTGCGACTGTTGCACTCACGGTAAACCCAGAACGTTTTTCGACGAAGCGACAGCGTGTTCCGTTGAACCACGCCATTCGATCCGCCGCGTCATGAAAAAACCGTTGCATGAGCGGCCCCCCCCCCATATATCGCCTCCCTCGCTGCCCCATGGGACTTCCAACCGCAAGGCAGCTTTTCAGAAACTGACTGTTGGGGGTCCCTTGAGTTGCACAAGCATCATCGCGCGTTGGGGCTAGCAAAAGACCCGGCCGTCGGCGTCGTCAACGCCGCTGAGATCGCCAAGTCGCGCCCGGTTCAGCCGGTAACGCTGCTTCGTCCGCATGCCGCCCGCCGGGCTGCCCGATTCTTCGTCGAGAAGTTTCCGGGTCGGCCATTGTATGCGGTGAAAGCAAACCCCTCGCCGGAGTTGTTCAGGCTCCTGTGGGAGGAAGGCGTCACACATTATGATGTCGCTTCACTGGGCGAAGTGCGCCTCGTGGCGGACACGCTGCCCGGGGCCACGCTGTGCTTCATGCACCCAGTGAAGGCCGAGGAGGCGGTCGCCGAGGCTTACTTCAGCCACGGCGTGAAGACCTTTAGCCTCGATACGATGGACGAGCTGGATAAAATCATGCGCGCCACGCGCGGCGCGACCGATTTGAACCTGCTGGTTCGAATCCGTGTCAGCTCGGATCATAGCAAGCTCAGCCTCGCGACCAAATTCGGCGCTCATCCGGCCGAACTGACGCGCCTGCTATTCGCGGCCCGCCAAGCTGCGGACGCAATGGGCATCTGCTTCCATGTCGGGAGCCAGGCGATGAGCCCGGCGGCTTATTCCGAAGCGATGGCGC
>JANMWM010000042.1:0-4671 GCA_031394005.1 Sphingomonas sp. | reverse complement strand
TTCGCTGGATCGATCATCCCCGACAATAATCTGCTTATCGCGGTGATCGTCTTCGCTGTCGGCATGGCGCTGTTCACGATGATCATGGGCAACGCCTTTGCTGCTTTCCCGATCATGGTCGCGGCGATTGGCGTGCCCGTGCTGATCCAGCATGATCATGGCAACCCGGCGGTGATCGGCGCGGTCGGGATGCTCGCCGGGTTCTGCGGCACGCTGATAACCCCCATGGCGGCCAACTTCAATCTGGTCCCGGCGGCTTTGCTCGAACTCAAGGACCAATATGCGGTGGTGAAGGCACAGGTTGCGACCGCTCTTCCCCTGTTGATTTTCAATATTCTGGTAATCTGGCTGGTGGCATTTTGATGAAGCTCGACCATGCCATCGCCGAGCGATTTGCGCGCATCGCGCTTGGTCATGTCGGCCGCGAATATCCGCACAAACTCGACCATGTCCTTGCGTCGGACAGCGATTCGCGGGCGCCGCGCGACCTTCACCCGATCTTCTTCGGCAGCTTCGACTGGCACAGCTGCGTCCACGGCTGGTGGACCTTGTTGACACTGCGTAGGATGTTTCCCGGTATCGGCCCGGCAGCCGAGATTACAGCTGTTGCCGACCAGCGTTTGACGGTGGCCAATGTGGCGGTTGAGCAAGCCTATCTCGACCGGCCGATGTCGGGGGGATTCGAGCGGCCCTATGGCTGGGCTTGGCTGCTTTCCCTCCACCATGAGGCAGCGCGCCATGCTGATCGCGATTGGGTTGATATCCTCCAACCTCTAGCGAATATCTTCGCCGAGCATTTCAAAGTTTACCTGTCAAAGCTGACCTATCCGATTACAGTGGGAACGCACTTCAACACCGCCTTTTCGCTGGTGCTGGCCCGCGAATGGTCGTTCGATCGCGACCCGGCGTTGACACTTGCGATCGACCAGTGGGCCATACGAACATTCGGCGACGAGCGTGACTATCGCGGCTGGGAGCCGGGCGGGGACGAGTTTCTTTCGCCGGCGCTGACCGCAGCGCTGCTGATGACCCGGGTGAAGGACGCGGCGTCGTTCGCCGCCTGGTTTGATGCATTTCTTCCGGCTTCCGCCATGATCCGTTTCGAGCCGGTCGAGGTGTCGGATCGGAGCGACGGCAAGATAGCCCATCTCGATGGGCTCAATCTCAGCCGCAGCTGGTGCATGCGCGCGATCGCCGCAGCAATTGCGCCGTCGGAGCGCGTTAATGCGCTGGAAGCGAGCGGGCTGCGCCATCTTGACGCCGCACTGCCGCATGTCGGCGACGACTATATGGGCGAACATTGGCTGGCGACCTTCGCGCTCTTGGCGTTGTGCCCCGTCCCGGTCGACGCCGGCGTCCTTCGCGATCGTCAATGATCATGGCCGGTAGCAACTGGCCCGGAACTCCGGCAGAAGCCGACGCACTTAAAGCGCCTCGTGAACGTCTGCTCCCATGGCGGGTTCAACGGGTGGCCGCAACACGCTGTGCGAACATTTCAGCGGGTGTCCTAAAAAGCAATGTCTTTCGCGGCCTTTCATTAAGCTGGCGTGCCACTGCGCTCAGCTTGGCCTGACTGAAGAGGGAGAGATTGGTGCCCGCCAGCTACGCTGCTGGGAGTAGCAGATCCGATGGAACTGAGATTACTGCCGATCTGGCTTATGGGGTTGGCAAACCTCCCTTTTTCCATGTCCAGCACTGTTCTGCTGATTACGGTTCCACAACTCCTCGCCGCCAGACACGTACCGGAGCCGATGATTGCCTCGATTACAGCGTTTGCCCTGATCCCGGGTCTCGCTGCATTCGTGGTTTCTCCGATACTCGACGTAAGGTTCAGCCGTCGGACTTATGCCATCGTCATGGCCGTGGCTTCAGCGCTCTGTACGCTCGCAGCCTTGGCAAGCCTCGATAATCTCACGGCCCTTCGCTGGCTCCTATTTCTTGCGTCCGCCGCCGCCACACTTTTTCAAGGAGCACTTGGCGGTTGGCTTGCCAGCATTGTTCCCAAAAACCAGGACAGCCGTCTCGGCGCCTAGTTCGTCGTAGCGAACATCGCCGGTTTTGGCGTAGATGCCATTCTCAACATTACGCTATATCGGACGCTTGTCGAACCGTATGGCATTCTCGCGATCTCGGCGCTCATTATTCTTCCGCTTACACTGTTGATCCCAATCCCCGCGCCAGGTGCCGACCGCAGGCTCGCCCGAGAAAGCTTCGCACAATTTTTCGGCGATCTGTCTCGAATGGTGCGACGCCCAACCGTCGTGCGCACTCTTTTGATATTTGCGATGCCCGCGGCATGCTTCACGCTCACCAACATGCTCGGTGGACTCGGGACGGACTATCATGTGTCCGAGAAGTTTGTCGGGCTCGTCGCCGGTGTCGGCGTGACGTTTGCCGGAATATTGGGAAGCCTGATTGTCCCGGCGCTCGCGAGCCGTTTCGGCCCCTATCGCCTCTACATAACCATCGGAGCCGTAGGCGCGCTATTTACCTTAAGCCTCGTCCTGCTGACACAAACGCCAGCGACTTTTGCCCTTGCGATGGTTGGCGAGAATATCGCTCAAGCCGCAGCCTTCGCGACGGCCAACGCGATCATTTTTCGCGAAATCGGCAAGGACAATCCGCTCGCGGCCACTGAGTTCACGGTACTGACGTCCGCTGTCATATTTCCATTGTCCTACGTCCAGTGGGCGGACGGGCAGGGTTATTCGTACGCTGGACTGACTGGCGCACTATTGATGGATGGAGCGTTAGGTCTTGTCGGCTGTATCGGCATCTTGTTACTGCTGATGCGTTGGCCTAGGGGGAAGGCGCAACGAATTCTGACAAATTCGTACGCCCGACGCTTGCTCTTTGAGGTTCGCAAAGGGAGCGATAAGACTTCGCGTTGACTACGGGGTCTTGAAGACCGATTTTGTCATCACGACATGCACCCCCTTGTTGCGATCGACTAGCTCGGTGATCTCGACATTACCGGCCACACTGACGAGCATATAGGCGTCGTCGCGCGTCATTCCCCTGGTGGTGACGAGGAAATCGATCATGTTGCGCAGCGCCTTGCGGGTGGCGTTGCTGAGGTCGTCGTCGAAGCCCATCGCAATGTAGGCGTCGGGCGTCTCCGCGCGAGGATAGGGCGTCACCTGCTTCTTGTGCAGGATGAACTGGAACGTGCCGGTGAGCGAGGTTTCCAGCGCGGTGATATCAACCTCGCCATTGCCCTGCGCGGCGTGCCCGTCGCCCGCCTGGAACAGCGCGCCGGTGGCGTGGACGGGCAGGTATAGCGTCGTCCCAGCGACGAGAGCCTTGTCATCCATGTTGCCGCCATTGATCGTCGGCGGAGCGGAATCGTAGCGGCCGAACGCGGGCGGCGGCGCGACGCCCATGCTGCCGAAGAACGGTGCGAGCGGCACTTCGATGCCGGGGGCGAATTTGCCGACCATCCGCTGGGCGTCAAGCGGCACGATTTTCATCCTTGGATAGGGAAAGTCGTCGGTGAGGAACCCCGCGCCGTAGCGGAAAGCGTTGTATGAATAGGGAATCGCAAGATCGATCTTGCGAATCCGGACTTCTAGTGTGTCACCGGGCTCGGCGCCTTCGATCGCGATCGGGCCGGTCAGGATATGGCCACCGGGACCCCGCGCCGACGCGGGCACGCCGTCGAACACCGCGCGCAAGGCGGGTTCGATATCAGCCGGCGCAACTCCCGCCTTGGCCAGGCCCGTCGGGCTGTTGGTGAGCAATGTGTGCATCACGACCGTGTCGCCCGACTTGATTGTCAGAACGGGCTTGTCGCTGGCGTCATAATGGCCCCAAGCAACGGTCTGCGGCGTGGCCTTCAGCTCGTAGGTTGCGGCGAGAGCGGGTGTGGCAAACGCAAGAGCGGCGAGCAGCAGAATACGCATCGTCAATTCCTTCAATAGGCCAGGGCACAGCCATCGGCGCGCATTTCGCTCGCCGCGGCATAAACGCGCGTAGTGCCGTCCATTCGATGCTCGACACATTCATAGCGCCCGAATCCGCCATCGGGTTCGCCGATTGTCCAGCCGATCTCCGCCAATCTCCGTCGTGTCGCCGCCGGCACGCCGCTCTCCAGCCGGAGCAGGCCGTTCGGACCCAGACCAGGCGAATCCTCGCCCATCGATTGTGACGATCCTTCGTGGTGCCAGCGTGGTGAATCACCCGCCGACTGAATCTCGAGTCCGTAATCGACGCGGTTGACGATGATCTGCGTTTGCCCCTGCGGCTGCATGTCGCCGCCCATCACGCCAAAGCTCATCCATGGCTGGCCATTGCGCGTCGCGAAGCCCGGGATGATTGTCTGGAATGGCCGTTTACCCGGTGCATAGATATTGGGATGGCCGTCCTTCAAGCTGAACAATTGCCCGCGATCCTGGAACATGAAGCCCAGGCCATCGGCGACCAGCCCCGATCCCATGCCGCGGAAATTGGACTGGATCATCGACACCATCATGCCGTCCTTGTCGGCGCAGCTGAAGTAGGTCGTGTCGCCATGGCTGGGCGCTTGTCCCGGATAGACCGGCGACAAAAGTCGATCGAACCGAATGAGCCTGGCGCGCTGCGCGGCATAGTCCTTCGAGATCAGCCACTCCACGGGCACGCGGGCGAAGTGCGGATCGGCATAATAGCGCGCGCGGTCCTCGTAGGCGAGGC
>JANMWM010000030.1:0-2116 GCA_031394005.1 Sphingomonas sp. | reverse complement strand
CTGGTCTCTCTTTACCGCCCTGGCCCGATGGACAATATTCCGATGTTCGGCGACCGCAAGAATGGCCGCGCCGAACTCGCCTATCCGCACCCGATGCTGGTTGACTTGCTCAAGGAAACTTACGGCATCTTTGTCTACCAGGAGCAGGTGATGCAGGCCGCGCAGGTCCTCGCCGGCTACTCACTAGGCGAAGCCGACCTCCTGCGCCGAGCGATGGGCAAGAAGATCAAGGCCGAGATGGCCGCCCAACGCGAGCGCTTCTGTTCCGGTGCTGCCGCCAACGACATCGGGCGCGGCAAGGCCAATGAATTGTTCGACCTCCTCGACAAGTTCGCTGGTTACGGTTTCAACAAGTCCCACGCCGCCGCCTACGCGCTGGTCGCCTATCACACCGCTTGGCTGAAAGCGCACCACGCTCCCGAATTCTTCGCCGCGTCGATGAGCTTCGACACCGCAACCACCGACAAGCTTGCCCTGTTCGTCGACGACATGCGCCGCGCCGGGATCGAGTGCCTTACCCCCGACGTGAACGCGAGCAAGGCTTCGTTCGACGTCCAAGACAGAAAGGTCCGCTACGCTCTTGGCGCGCTGAAAGGCGTCGGCGAAAAGGCGATGGAAGCACTCGTTGCCGAACGTGATGCCAACGGCCCATTCAAAAACCTCGACGACTTCGCCGAGCGGATCGACCCGCGCCTGCTCAACCGCCGTCAACTCGAAAGCCTCGCCGCCGCGGGCGCGTTCGACAGCCTGAATCCCGACCGTGCCGCGGTGTTCACTGCTGCCGAGACCATCCTCGCCCACGCCGCCAGCGCCTCACACGCCCGCACGTCGGGGCAGGGCGGCCTGTTCGGCGGCCCATCCGACAGCGGCGTCGTCGCCCCGATTCGCCTACCGCGCGACGCGAGCTGGACCCTCGCCGAACGCATGTCCGCCGAGCGCGACGCCTTCGGTTTTTATTTCTCCGCCCACCCGGTCGATGCCCAGCGTCATCTCCTTGCCGCGCACAAGGTTCGCCGTTTTTCGGATCTTTCCGCGCTGACGATCCCGACCGACGGCACCCGTGCCACCGCCAGCATGGCCGCGCTGGTCGAGTCAGCCAAATGGGCGACCTCGGCCAAGGGCCGCCGCTACATGCGCCTCACCATGTCCGATCCCTCGGGACAGTTCGATGCCACCGCCTTCGAGGAGGACGCCTGCGCCGCAATCGAGGCCGCCGCCAAATCGGGCGACTGCGGCCTGCTCACCGTCGAGCTCGACAAGCGCCCCGGCGACGAGCTGCCACGGGTAACGATCAAGCATTTCCAGCCACTCGACGGGTTGGCAAGGCGGACCCGACTACAGCTAGAAATCCGTCTGAGTGACCCCGCACAGGTCCCAGCGATTACGCGCGAAATTTCGAGAGGCGGCACAGGTGCCATCCGCTTCCGCGTCGCCCTATCGAACGACCGCGAAGCCCAGCTCCTCGTCGGCCGCGACTTCACCCTCGATGCCGACCTCTCTGCGAGGCTGGAGCGCATCCTTGGCCCCGACACGGTCGAACTCTCGGCGCAAACGCCGCCCCAACTGGCGATCGTGGCCTGACCCCTTCGTGCAAGGGAGGGGAGTGAAGTTACGCCATCAAGAACCCGTCCTTGTTGACCAGCCTCGTGATGTGTTTGTTCTGCTCGAGCGTAATCTCCGCCTTGAACCGCGGGAAGACCTCATCCTCTTCCAGCCGCGTATGGCGCGCGAGCGAATCGCGGAGCTCGCGCACCGTTTCGAGCCACCGCGGCGCGTCGGTCGCCACCTCGCCAAGCTTGAACAGATAGGTCTTCACCTCGCCATACTCATGCTCGAGCTGATCGGCATCGGCCTTCTCGTTCGCTTGGCGAAGCGCCGGATAGACCACCATCTCTTCTTCGTGGGCATGCTTGTCGAGCGCATGAGTTAGCTTGGTCAGCAGCATCCTGCGCTTGATCTTCTGCGTCTTGTCGGTGGCCAGCATCTTGTCGAAGATCGCCAGCGTCATCTTGTGCTCGGTGGCGAGGATTTCGTCCCAGTCACCTGCCGTTCCAGACATGCCCTGGACAATCAGCTTGCGCCCAAGGTTGGCAGCCACGACGACTGCCGCACCTGC
>JANMWM010000336.1:0-4305 GCA_031394005.1 Sphingomonas sp. | reverse complement strand
TCGGCGCCCTCCAGCCCGGCGAGACTGCGGACCTGTTCGATCGAGATATTGCGCGCTGGGCCGCCCTCCTTGCGCTCAAGGCGAACCAGTTCCCGGTAATCGGGGTGGCTGCCAGCAGCTAGCAGCCGCGCGATGGGATGGTTGTCGGGAGTCTCAATTCCACGGAGCGCGATCGGCGGGCCGGCGGCTTCGGCCAGCAGTCGACGGGTCGCTTCGCGCGCGAAACTCGCCTTGCCAACCCCGCGCGGACCGGCGAGCAGCCAAGCGTGATGGAGCATACCCGAGCGCATCGCCTCGGTGAAACTGCTGACGGCGCGGTCCTGGCCCAGGATCATCGACAGCGCATCATAGCAGGTCGGCGAGCTGGTCGAGTAACCGCGCCGTGACCGCTTCGTGATCGCCTGAGGCATCGACCATCCGGACACGATCGGGCTCCTCGACGCCGAGTTTGCGGAAAGCGTGATCGACGCTGAGGTGGAAGGCGGGTCCACGCCGACCGATGCGGTCGGCGCTCCCGCCATCGCGCTCGTCGGCGCGGCCGATGCCCTCGTGCTCAGTCAGCAGAAGAACGAGCGTGCGGTCGGGGAGGAAATCCTCGCTCCCGAAGGCATGAAGCGCGCGCACTGCATCGATTCCGATCCCCGCGCCGCCACCTTGATAGGCAAGGCTACTGTCCAGAAATCGGTCGGCGAGCACCCATTTGCCCGCCTCGAGCGCGGGTCGAATGGCCTTTTCGACATGGTCGGCGCGCGCCGCGGCGAACAGCAGCGCTTCGGCGCGGGGGCTCCAGCGGCCCTCCTCACCACTCAGCAGGAGCGTGCGGATCGCTTCGGCACCCTCGCTCCCGCCAGGTTCGCGAGTCGTAACGACATCGATCCCGCGGTCGCGCAGCAATCGGCCAAGCGCGGCGAGCTGGGTCGTCTTGCCGACCCCCTCCCCGCCCTCGAGGCTAATAAAACGGCCGCGCGGGCTCGTCACGCCATGCCCAGCAACTGCTTGAGCCCGATCCATGTGCGGCCGAAGAAGCCGGCCTCGCCAACCGCCTCGGCGGCGACCAACGGCATGACCTGCGGGCCATTGTCGGTGGTGACGACGAGGTCGGCGACATGGTCCCCCTTGGCGATCGGGGCCTTGAGCGGGCCATTGTAGCGGATGCGGGTCGACTTGACCTTGCTGCCGAGCCCGGCGGGAAGGGTCAGCGCGAGATCGCGCGGCGCAACGAGGCCGACTTCGTTCGCCGAGCCGAGCTGGACCTTAGCCGAGCCGACGCTGGCCCCCGCCTTGTAGAGAGGCTTGGTGGTCCATGCGGCGAACCCCCAGTTCATCAGTCGAACGCCTTCTGCGATCCGCTGATTGAAGCTCGCCATCCCCGCCATCACGACGATCAGGCGGCGGCCATTCTGCTCGGCCGAGCCGGTGAAGCCATAGCCGGCTTCGTCAGTGTGGCCGGTCTTTAGGCCATCGGCCCCGGAAACGCGGCCGAGCAACGGGTTGCGATTATCCTGCTTGATGTCGGCGCCTGACCCGAGCGTCTTTCCCCAGGTGAATGAAGTCTGCGCGTAGAATTTCTTGTAGAGCGCGGGGTGGCGCTCGATGCTGGCGCGGGCGAGCTTGGCGAGATCGCGCGCGGTGACCATCGTCACGTCATTGTCGGGCCAGCCGTTGGGCGTGCCGAAATAGCTGTTGGAGATACCAAGATGTTTCGCCAGCAAATTCTCCTGCGCGACGAACGCCTGCTCCGTCCCGGCGACGCATTCCGCCAGCACGATCGCGGCGTCATTGCCCGACAAGGTGACGACCCCGTGCAGAAGATTCTCGACGCTGACCTGCTCGTTCGGCGAGAGGAACATGGTCGAGCCCGCTGCCGGGCCATGCCACTTAGCCCAAGTCTGTGGCTGGACGGTGCACATCTTCGACAGGGACAGCTGACCCTTGTCGATCAACTCGAATGCAAGCTCGGTCTCCATCATTTTGGCCATTGACGCCGGCGGCATGCGGTGGTCGGCGTCCTTGGCGTAGAGCTCGGCACCCGACGAAAGGTCGATCAAATAGGCGACCGGCGCGGGCGTTTCATAGGGCGGCGCGGCGGCGGGGGCGGCGGTCGCTAGCGTCACGGCGGCGGCGGAAGCAAGCAGGACGGTACGGGTCAAAGGGGCGACTCCCGGGGGACTGAAAGATGCTCTTCTATCCCGGTGCGCGGCGGCGCGCGAGCCTTAACGCCGGGCAATCTCGTCCGCGAGGATGCCCACCGCAAGCGCGTAGAAGTTCGAGCAATTATAGGCGAGGATCGTGCGGTAGTTGGCGGTGAGCAGGTAGGCGGTCGCGCCGGGACCGTCGGGCTCGAGCAGAGAGGCGGGCTCGTCGTCGGGGAGCGAGCGGCGCAGCGGGATAATTCCGAGCGCGCGCCATTCGCGCATGGTTAGCCACTTACTGTGACGGGCGAACACTCGCGGGCAGCGCGGGGCGACGACGGGGTTGCGCAGCGCGGTGCGGTCGAGCCCGGCGGGAGTACGGACGGCGATCCCCCACGGGACATTAACCTTCCACCCGGCGTCTTTCAGGAAATTGCCGATCGAGGCAAGAGCGTCGGCCTGGCTCGACCAGATGTCGGCACGGCCGTCGCCATCGCCGTCGATCGCGAGGCGGAGGATCGTCGAGGGCATGAATTGCGGATACCCGGTCGCGCCCGCCCAGCTTCCCCGCAGGCGGCTGCGCGGTGTGCCGCGATCGAGCAGGCTCAGGGCAGCGACGAACTCGGTCTCGAACAGTTCTCGGCGGCGACCCTCGTAGGCGAGCGTGGCGAGCGCATCGAGCAGGTCGAAATTGCCGGTGATCGCGCCGAAACTGGTCTCGTGGCCGAAGATCGAGATCGGGATCGCGGGATCGACCCCGGTGCGCGCCTGAATCCCGGCAAGCCTGGAAATATTGGCGGCATAGACCGCACGGCCGCGGGAAATGAGTGAGGCGCTGACATGCTCGCGGCGATAGGGGGCGAACGGCGGGGTCGAGTTGGGATTGCCGATATTCCCCGGCTGGGCGCGGTCGAGGAGGACCACCCGCGGATTGAGCGACAGCCACGGGATGGTCGAACTGATCGTCGACTCGCTGATCCCGGCCGCCTTCGCACGCGAGATGAGGTGCTGCTTGTATCCGGCAAAGGCAAACTGGCCCGCGGGCGACGGTGCCGAGGTAGACGTGACGGGAACGAGCGTCGGCGCGCGCGCGGGGCGCAGCGCTTCGGGCAGCGGCGCCAACGGGTCGCTCTGCTGGGCGCTCGCGGGGGCGAGGCCGGCGGCGGCGAAGAGCGCCACGGCGGCGAACAGTCTTGTAACTCGATCAATCAAAACCCGCTGGCCTTTCGCATCTCATGCTAGTCGGGCCAACGCGCGGGGGCCATGCCGGTTCATCGCGTAGCTTGCACTGTCCGCCCGCTTGCGGCTAGCCGAATACGTGCGCCAAGCGCGGATGGGTGGCCGAGTGGTTTAAGGCAGCGGTCTTGAAAACCGCCGTGGGTGCAAGCTCACCGTGGGTTCGAATCCCACCCCATCCGCCAACGCTGCGCGCCGGGGTGGCGTCGAGGCCAGCGCCACGCTAATGACCTCCCGATCCCTTATTGTCGGAGTAAACACAGGTGGCCGAGCCCAAAATACAGCCGTTCGACTGGGCCGATCCGTTCGATCTCGAAAACCAGCTGACCGACGAGGAGCGGCTGGTTCGCGATACCGCCGAGGGCTATGCGCAGGAGCGGCTCCAGCCGCGGGTGACGAAGGCCTATCTCGACGAGAATTTCGACCGCGAGATACTGCGCGAAATGGGGTCGCTCGGACTGATCGGGGCGACCGTGCCCGAAGAATATGGCGGGGCCGGCTTAGGCTATGTCAGCTACGGCCTGATCGCACGCGCGGTCGAGCGGGTCGACAGCGGCTATCGTTCGGCGATGTCGGTCCAATCGAGCCTCGTGATGTACCCGATCCTCGCCTATGGGTCTGAAAAGCAACGGCTCAAATATCTGCCGGGATTGGCAAAAGGCGAACTCGTCGGATGCTTCGGGCTGACCGAGCCCGACGCCGGCTCGGACCCGGGCGGGATGCGCACGACGGCGGTGAAAACCCCTGACGGCTACCGCATTTCGGGCGCGAAAATGTGGATCACCAACTCGCCGATCGCCGACGTATTCGTCGTCTGGGCGAGGAGCGAGGCGCATGGCGGCGCGATCCGCGGCTTCGTGCTCGAAAAGGGCATGAAGGGGCTCAGCGCCCCCAAGATCCAGCAGAAGCTCAGCCTCCGCGCGTCGATCACTGGAGA
>JANMWM010000292.1:0-14979 GCA_031394005.1 Sphingomonas sp. | reverse complement strand
GCGCGCCGAGGCGAAGATCACGCTCGCCAACCTCGCTTACAATATCGACCGCCTGATGTTCCACGAACGCAGGGCAGCCATGGGATAGCCACGTCCGGCGAAGGCGCTTTCCGGGAGAAAACGTCCCGATACGCCGCCTTTAAATAGGAAACGCAGCGCAAGACGCTGTCGTCACGCCGCAACCCGCGCCAGCGACACGTTGATGTCGGTGCCCAGCTGTCGAGCTTGGCCATCGTGGTATGTTACGCCATGCGCCTTGCGCCGCGCGAGCTGCGGGTGGGGGACGTGGTCGCCGGATTTGCGGGCGGCGGGCGGTTGAACATCGGTCATGCTTTATTCTCCCCCGCCTCTTCGCCATGCTGGCGATCAGCATGACGGAGATACTGGGGAGAGCGCAATCCTCAATATATCGCCGCCTCGCCTAGAAGTTCACCCGGCCGGTGATGCCGTAATAGCGATCGGCGTCGCGCGGTATCTGGTAGCGGTAGCTGCCCGATGGTCCGCCATTCTGGATCGCGGCGGCATAGCTCTGGTCGAACAGGTTGCGGACCTGCGCGGTCAGGCGGAAGCGGTCGGCATGGTCGCCGACGCCGGCCGACAGGTTGACGATGCCATAGCCCTTGATCGTGCCGAGCCGGCGCTGGACGTCGCTGGCCGCGAACAAGGCGAGCTGACTCGACTGATAATTGCCGTTGGCGCCGAAGAATAGGTCGACCGGACCGTCGGTCCGCCAGCGATAGTCGATCGCCAGGCTGCCTTTCCACTTTGGCGAGAAGCCAAGCTGGGTGCCCGGCGGGATGACGGCGGAACTCGGAGTGGGCTGGTTGAATCGGTCGACATGGGCATTGGTGTAAGCGATGCCGCCGTTGATATTGAGGTTGCGCACCGGGCGCCACGACAGATCGGCCTCGACCCCGCGGGTCGACACGTCACCGGCATTGGTGAAGCGGGTCACGACGACGCCCGACACAACGTCGGGGTTATTCGCCTGGAAATTGCTGTACTTGGCATAGAAGGCGTCGAAATTGAGTGTCAGCCGGCCACCGGCGAGCGTGTTTTTGAGCCCGACTTCGTAGCTGTTCGAGGTCTCCGCCGCGATCGCATTGGTGCCGGTCACGTTGAGGTTGAAGAAGACGTTGTAGGCCGGCCCCTTGTAGCCGCGAGTATAGCTGACATAGCCCGTCACATTCGGGTTGAAGTCGTACTGCGCGGCGGCCTTGCCCGAGATGTTCGACTTCTTCTGCGATGCCGTAAAAATCGTCGCTGGCTGGCCGGTGCCGGTCGTCGTCACCGGGAAGCTCGGCTGGATGCCGGGGCCCGCCAGCGTCGTGGTGCGGCTGTGGAAGACGGCGAGGCTGTCGTGGCTGTAGCGCAGCCCGCCGATCAGGCGAAAGGTTGGTGACAGATTGGCGGTCGCCTGGCCGAACAGCGCGAGGTTCTTGAATGTCGAGCCGAAGTCGGCGGTCGCGCTGGGGAAAGTCGACGGGTTGGCGTTGGCGCTGCCGCATGGGGTCAGCACGCCGATCGGGGCGCCGGTTGCCAGGGAGCAGACGATGTCGTTGCGGGTGAACACGCGCTCCGCCTTGGCGCGCGAATAATAGCCGCCGAGGACGTACGACAGGAACTGGCTGGCGGGCGAGGTCAGCCGGATCTCCTGGGTGACCGTGTTGCTGTGCTGCGGTCCGTTGTCGTGAAGCTGGTTGAATCCAACATAGGCCGCGGGCAGGAAATCGCCGTCACGGATCTCGGTGTTGTTCCACTTGCGATAGGAGGAAATGCTGGTCAGCGTGTTGGTGCCGACGGGCACGTCCGCCTGGAGCGAAAGGCCGTAGCCGGTCTCGCGCGTGCGGGTGACGAGGTTCTGCGCAACGGCGCGGGTTTCGTCACCGCGTGGGGTCGGGAGCGCATTGATGGCGAGGCTGGGAATAAGGTTCCCCGCTGAATCGCGCGGCGGAATCCCCAGGGCATTGAGTGGACCGGTGCCGATGACCTCGGCGCAGCAATCGTCGTTATTGTGGTGATAGTCGGCGATGAACGCGAGCTGCACCCCGCCCGCCGGGCGATAGGCGATCTGGGCGCGCGCGCCATAGTGGCGGTAGCCGTTGACCTTGTCGTCGGTGGTGACGTTGCGGATGTTGCCGCGGTAGCTGCCATAGAAGCCGGTGAAGCGACTGAGCAGGTCGCCGCCGAGCGGCAGATTGATCGAGGCGCGTGTGCGGAACTCGCCGCCGGTGAAATAACTCGCCTCGGCGGTGCCGCCGCCGGTGCGCGTCGGCTGCTTGGTCGTGATGTTGATGACGCCTGCCGACGCGTTCTTCCCGAACAGCGTGCCCTGCGGCCCGCGCAGCACTTCCAATTGGGCGATGTCGACGAGGTCGCTGAACGCCTCGCCCGAGCGGGCGAAGACAACGCCATCGACCACGGTCGAGACGGAGGGCTCGCCGGCGATCGAGAAGCTGGCGGTGCCGACACCGCGCAGGAAGATCGACTGGTTGAGGGTCGTGCCCGATTTCTGGAAATTGAGCGACGGGACGAGCTGGGCGGCGCTCTCGATGCTCGGCTTGCCCTGCGCAGTTAGCGCGTCGCCTGACACGACCGAGACGGCGAGCGGGATTTTCTGGAGGCGCTCCGAACGCTTTTGCGCGGTGACGACGATGTCACTCGGCGAGGCTTGGGCGGCGGCGTCGGCCCGAGCCGCGGAGGGCGCGGCGACGGCCGGTGCAGCTGTTTGTGCAGCGACCGGCGCGGCGGCGATGAACAGGATGGCGGTGCCGCCAAACAAGATCGACTTCATGTGACTTCCCCTCCCAAGCCAGGCGCGCCGTTACGGTGCGTCCCGAACAAATGGCCATTTCGAACGCGGCCCGTAGAACGAATGCTTGATGCCGGCGAGCGTTTATGTCAAGCGGTGTCATACGGTCGCACGAAGACGGGACGGGAGGGTAAGTGATCGAGGCGAGCGATAGCGACGGCGCGCTCACCCTGTCGCTCGCAGGCCGTCCGCTGCTCGTTCACACCCCCGATGAGCCCGCCTTTTTGTTCGCCAAGGGCGCGCCGCGCGTGCGGATGGATCGTGGTAATTTTGATATTTCGGATACGCCGAGCGGCGGTGTCTGTCCTCGCTGGTGCCGTCCCGCCGGCACTGACATTTGGGAGCTTTGCGAGGCAGTTGGCGGACCATCCATCGCCCGGCTGATGATCGAGCAGGTCGACAAGATCGACCGCCTCACCATCCGCGCCATTGACCCGACGTTCGACCGCATCACCGTGCGCTTCGCCACCGAACCGGGCGAAGCGGTGTGGGGCGGGGGCGAGCAGATGAGCTACCTCAAGCTCAACGGCCGCCGCTTCCCGATGTGGACCAGCGAGCCTGGGGTCGGCCGCGACAAGAACACCGAGTTGACCCGTCTGATGGACGCGGCGGGCAATGCCGGGGGCGATTACTGGACAACCAACTATCCCCAGCCGACGATGCTTTCGTCGCGCGGGATCGCCATCCACCTAGAATCGACCGCCTATTCGGTGCTCGATTTCACCGATGCCGACGCGCACCGGTTCGAGTGCTGGGAAGGGGAGGCGCACTTTGCGCTGTTCGCCGCCGACACGCTGCCGATGCTCGTTACGCGCCTGTCCGATCATTTCGGGCAGCCCGCACCGCTGCCCGACTGGGTGCTCGAGGGCGCGATTGTCGGGCTCAAGGCGGGCGCGACCAGCTTTGACCGGCTCGACGCGATCGCCGCCGCCGGGGCTGCGGTGGGCGGGCTGTGGTGCGAGGACTGGTGCGGCGTCCGCGAGACCAGCTTCGGGCGCCGCCTGATGTGGGACTGGCGCTGGAACGGCGATCGCTATCCCGACCTGCCAGGCCGGATCGCAGCGCTGCGTGACAAGGGCATCCGCTTCCTCGCCTACGCCAACCCCTATCTCGCGGTCGATGGCGCGCTCTACCAGGAGGCCGTTGCCGGTTGGCACCTCGCGCTGAACCTCGATGACGATTCACCGTGCCATGTCGACTTCGGCGAGTTCGACGCCGCGGTGGTTGACTTCACCCGCGCCGAGACCCGCGCCTGGTTCGCCGACCGCATCATCGGCCGCGAAATGCTCGATCTCGGGATCGCGGGCTGGATGGCCGACTTCGGCGAATATTTGCCGACCGACCTGCGCCTCGCCGACGGCAGCGACCCGATGCTCGCGCACAACCGCTGGCCGGTGTTGTGGGCCGAGGTCAACGCCCGGGCGATCGCGGGTCGCGACAAAGCCGACGAGGCGATCTTTTTCATGCGCGCCGGATTCAGCGGGGTCCAGCGCCATTGCCCATTGCTGTGGGCGGGCGACCAGTCGGTCGATTTCACCCGCCACGACGGCATCGGCACGGTCATCACCGCGGCCTTGTCGGCGGGGCTGGTCGGCAATGCGGTCAGCCATTCCGACGTTGGCGGCTACACCAGCCTTCACGGCAATGTCCGCAGCGAGGAACTGATGCTCCGCTGGATCGAGCTCGGCGCATTCACGCCAGTCATGCGCAGCCATGAGGGCAATCGCCCCGACAACAATCTGCAGATCGACAGCAATCCGCGGCTGCTAGATCATTTCGTTCGGTTCAGCCGAGTCCACGCCGCGCTCGCCCCCTATGTCCGTAGCCTTCGCGACGAGGCCGCGACGAGCGGCCTGCCGATGCAGCGCCCGCTGTTCCTACTCGATCCTGACCTGTCGCTGTTCGGCATCCAAGACAGCTTCGCATATGGCGCGGACATGATCGTCGCTCCGGTCACCGAGGAGGGCGCGACGCGGCGCGAAGTTGTCCTTCCGCCTGGCGATTGGCGCCACTTGTGGACCGGTGACGTTGTTCCTGCGGGGACATATGAAATCGATGCCCCGATCGGCCGTCCGCCGGTCTTCACCCGCCTGGGAAGTGCCTTCGCGCCGCTGTTCGAAAGTCTTGCCAAATGAGCGATCGGTCCAACATCCGTGACGTCGCCGCCCGCGCCGGTGTCTCGGTTAAGACCGTCAGCCGGGTGCTCAACCACCACCAATATGTCGGTGCCGCGACCAAGCTCAAGGTCGAAGAGGCGATGAATGCGCTGCAGTTCACCCCGAGCGTCGCGGCGCGGATCCTGGCCGGGACCAAGTCGGGCCAGGTCGCGCTGATTTATGACAATCACAGCCCCTATTACATGAACCGGATTCAGTATGGCTGCTGGGAGCGGTGCCGACGCGACGGGCTGCGCCTGCTGTCGCAGCCGGTCGACGTGACTGATCCCGAGGTTGGCAAGGCGGTCCGCGACCTCGTCCGCGAAACCCATGTCGACGGGGTAATCCTGTCCTCGCCCGTGACCGACTGCCAGCCAGTGCTCGACGCGCTGGAAGCAATGGACGTGCCGTTCGTGCGCATCTCGCCCGGTCGCAACCACGCGCTGACCAGTTCGGAGTTCATGGACGACGCGCTCGCCGCCGACGACATGACCAGCCATTTGATAAACCTCGGGCATCGCCGGATCGGCTTCGTCAAGGGGCACACCAACCACGCCGGCAGTGGTGACCGGCTGGCTGGCTACAAGCGTGCGCTGGGCCGCGCCGGGATTGCGGTCGATCCCAACTATGTCCGCGACGGCGAATTCGATTTCGACAGCGGGGTCGCCGCAGCGATCGCGCTGCTCGATCTCACCGTGCCCCCGACTGCGATCTTCGCCAGTAACGACGACATGGCGGCGGGGGTTTTGTCGGTCGCGCATGACCGGCGGATCGACGTGCCGCGCTTCCTTTCGGTCGCGGGGTTCGACGACACCACTGTCGCGCGGATGGTGTGGCCAAAGCTCACCACCATCCACCAGCCGATGTGGGAGCTCGCCGAGGCTGCCACCGCGCTGCTCGTCGAAGGCGGCCCGACTCAGCACGTCCGCCTGCCCCATCAACTCATCGAGCGTGAATCGACCGCTCGCTCCGCTCCGATCAAGGACCTTGCATGAGCAATTTGCTACCACCCACTCCCCGTCGCCTGCTCGGCAAGAGCGGGATCGAAGTGTCCGCGCTCGCCTGGGGCCATTGGCGACTGTCGGCGGCCGATCCCGCGCTCAACACCCGGCTCGCGCATGCCGCGCTCGACGCCGGCATCGATTTCTTCGACACCGCTGACATCTATGGCTTCGACGGGAGCCAAGGCTTCGGCGCGGCGGAGGAAGCGTTCGGGCGCCTGCTCGCCGCCCAGCCGGACATGCGCGCACGGCTGGTTATCGCCAGCAAAGGCGGGATCGATCCGGGTATTCCCTATAATTCGAGCGAGGGTTACCTGACCCGCGCGATCGATGCCTCGCTGCGGCGGTTGAGCATCGACACGATCGACCTGTGGCAAGTCCACCGTCCCGACATCTTGACCCACCCGCACGAGATCGCGCGGGCGGTCGAACGGGCGTGCGCTGCGGGCAAGATCCGCGCGTTCGGCGTGTCGAACTATACCTTAGCGCAGATCGCTTCGCTCGCGGCCTGTTCGCGGGTCCCGCTGGTGTCGAGCCAGCCCGAGCTGTCGGCGCTGCGCTTCGATCCGTTCGTCAATGGCGAGAGCGACCAGGCGATCGATCTTGACCTCGCCATTCTTGCCTGGTCCCCGCTTGGCGGCGGCCAGCTAGCCGAGCCGACAGAGCCGCGCGCGAAAGCGGTCGCCGCCGCGCTCGACGCCATCGCCGACGAGCAGCGCGTGTCGCGCAGCGCCGCCGCTTTGTCGTGGATCATGGCGCATCCGTCGCGGCCAATCCCGATCATCGGATCGCAGACCGCGGCGCGCATCGCCGAGGCGGCCGACGCGCTCAAGGTCCGCTGGACGCGCACGAATTGGTATGCGGTGCTGGTCGCCGCTCGTCAGGAGCCATTGCCATGAACGGACAATGCGAAGTCAGCTGGTTTTCGGCGCTGTGCGATGATGATTATGAATTCCTCGGCGTCTCCGACCCGATGCTCCAATCGAGCTGGGGGCATTGCCGAGACATCGTCCTCCAGGCCGAGAGCGGCGGGTTCGACAATATCCTTCTCCCGTCGGGCTATGCGCTCGGGCTCGACACGACGGTGTTCGCGGCGGCGATCGCGCCGTTGCTTCACAAGATGCGATTGCTGTGGGCGGTGCGCACCGGCGAGGACTGGCCGCCGCAACTCGCCCGCCGGATTGCTACGCTCGACCGGATTCTGGGCGGACGCCTGACGGTCAACATCATCTCGTCCGACCTGCCCGGCGAGGCCCTCGCCAGCGCCCCGCGCTACCAGCGCACGGTCGAGGTGATGAAGATCCTCAAGATGATGCTGTCGGGCGAGCATCTGAAGTTCGACGGCGAATTCTACAAGCTCGATCTCGCGCCGCCGCGCATGACGACGCTCAGCGGCAAGTGCCCACCGCTCTATTTCGGTGGCCTCAGCCCCGCCGCGTGCGATGCCGCTGCGCAGGCCGCCGACGTCTATCTGATGTGGCCCGACACGATGCCCGTGGTGCGCGAGATCATCGCCGACATGACGGCGCGCGCCGCTACCTACGGCCGCACGCTCAAGTTCGGCTATCGCGCTCACGTCATCGTCCGCGACACCGAGGAGGAGGCGCGCGCCTATGCCGACCGGCTGCTGTCGAAGCTCGATGCTCCGACGGGCGACGTAATCCGCGCCAAGTCGCTCGACAGCGCCAGCGTGGGTGTTATGCGCCAAGCCGAACTGCGCTCGAACGCATCGGACGACGGGTTCGTCGAGGATCAGTTGTGGACCGGGATCGGTCGCGCGCGCTCCGGATGCGGGGCGGCGATCGTCGGCGATCCCGATCAGGTGCTGGCCAAGCTGCGTGCTTACCAGGCCGAGGGGATCGAGGCGTTCATCCTGTCGGGCTATCCCCACGCCGCCGAGGCCGACCTGTTCGCGCGCCATGTGCTGCCACAGCTCGATCACGGACCCTTGGTACTTTAGCCTCTTACGAATTCGAAGGCGAAGGCAAAGGCGAGCAGTAGCGCGGTAAGCGAGGCGGCGGCGATGACGATCAGCGGCTTGCCGCCTGTCTTCATCAAGGTTGCCATCGGCGAGCGGATGCCAGTTGCCGCCACGGCGCAGGCGAGGCATCCGGCGGCGAGCTGCTGCGCGGCGGTGGCGACTAACGGCGGGATCGCCCCGGTCGAATTGACCATCGACAGCACGAAGAAGCCGATCACGAACCACGGCAGGACCGGGGGCCGCTTACCCGCCTCGGCATCGGGCGGAAAGAATAGAGCGACTACCGCCAGTGCCGGCGCGAGCAGCGCCACCCGCGTCAGTTTGACGATCGTCGCGGTCTGCCCGGCGGCGGCGGAAAAGGCGTAGCCCGCACCAAGCGCTTGGGCGACGTCGTGGATCGAGGCGCCAAGCATATAGCCTGCCTGGGCGTTGTTGAGGCCGCTGTGGTGGGCGATGATCGGGTAGAGGAACATCGCCAGCGCGCTCGCGGCGGAGATGCCGACGAGGGTCAGGGTTAGCTGGGCGTTGTTGATGCGCCGTTCGCCGAGCAGGCTGGCGAATGCCATCGCCGCCGAGGCACCGCAGATCGCCACCGCGCCGCCGGCCAGCACGCCGAACGGCGCGCCGAGCTTCATTCGCCGGGCGACAAGCACCGCCATGCCCATGGTCGCGGCGATGATCGCCATTGTCGCGAGTAGCGCGGAGGGACCGAGGCTGATGATCTGCGCCAGCGTCACGCGCACGCCGACGAGCACGATCCCGACCCGAAGGAGCGTCCGGGAGGCGAAGGCAAGACCGGGGACCAGTCGGGCGTCGCTGCCGAGGAAATTGAGCGCGAGGCCGACCAGCAGGGCCATCAGCGTCAATGGCGCGCCGTAATGATCGGACAAGTAGGCGGCAGCGGCGGTTGCGGCGAGTGCCACCGCCAGCCCCGGCAACATCTCGCGCACGGTCGATGCCGGGGCATATTCGAGGTCGTTGTAGAGATCCGCGGCCTGATAATTCATGCGACGGCCCCTGCCACATTGTTCTCCTCGGCGACCAGCGTCAGGCGCGGCTGGAGGAGTTGGATCCAGCCCAGCCCGAGCAGGTAGGCAGAGCCGCAGATGAGGAACAGCGGGGCATAGCCGAGACCGTGATCGAGCGACCAGCCGGCAAATTCGATGATCCCGGTGCCGGTGAGGTTGCCAGCGACCGCGCCGAACGCGATGACCGTCGCGATCCGCGCCGGCGGGACGATGTCGGTCGCCATGCCGAAGATGTTGGTCGAGAAACCCTGGTGGGCGAATAGGCCTGCGCCGATCAGCATCGCTGCGAGCCACGGGTTGTGGACGGCGAGCGCGAGCGGCATCAACAGCACGACCAACGCAAAGAACAGCATCGACAGCTTGCGCGCCGCGTTCACCGATAACCCGCGCGCCAGGAGCAGCGGAAACAGGCCGCCACTGGTGATCGCGCCCAGCGCGGCGAGGGTAAAGATGATCGCGATCGGACCGCCGAGTTCGCTTTGGCTCATGCCGAACTGGCGGTGGAAGAAGTCGGGCATCCAGAACAGCACGAACCACCACACGAGGTCGGTGAACGCCTTCGCGCCGATCACTGCCCAGCTGCGGCGGTCGGACAGCAGGACGCGCATGTCGACCTTCGGGCGCGGTGTCGCTGCGTCGGCGGGGGGCACGAGGGGGACCAGCCGCCGCGTGCCGACGATCCAGAAGAACAGCCAGATGAAGCCGAGCGACCCCGTCACCACGAACGCCGCGCGCCAGCCGAACGCGACCGCGAATGGCGGGATCAGCAGCGGGGTGACGATCGCGCCGATGTTGGGCGCGGTGTTGACAAGCCCGATGCCGAGCGAGCGGGCGCGCAGCGGCAGATACATCGCTGCGGCCTTGATCGCCGCGGGTGTGTTGACCGATTCTGCCGAGGCCAGAGCGATTCGAGCGAGCACAAACTGCTGGACGCTGGCGGCAAGCGCGTGTCCCATTCCAGCGAGGCTCCACAAGCCGACCGCAACCCCGTAGGCAAGCCGCACACCGAACCGGTCGACGATCCAGCCGACGAACAGCAGGGTCCCCGCGGCGGCGAGCTGGAAGGAGGAGCCGAGATGGGCGAACTGCTCGTCGTTCCAGTGAAATTCGAGCTCGAGAGTCGGCTTGAGCAACGCCAATACCTGGCGATCGACGTAGTTGAGCGCGGTGGCAAAGAAGATCAGCGCGACGAGCAGCGCCTGCGCGCGCGTGATGCCGACCCGTTCGGTTGCCGGTGCCTGCTCCGTTCCCGCCATCCTCCGGCCTCCCCTTCATGCTTTTTTCGGTCCGGCCTTGATTTTGCCGAACTGTGGCCGATAAGGGTATGACACCGATAGACAGACGGCAAGCGCCGCGCTTTCCGGGCGCTGTCGATGGAGACGAGATGGCCGGCGACGATGCCGACAAGTCCGATGCGGGGCCGGAAGCGGGGCCGAATGCGGGGGCACCCTTCGACCTCGCCGTAATCGGCGGCGGGGTCAACGGCTGCGGCATTGCGCGCGACGCCGCCGGGCGCGGGGCGCGGGTGCTGCTGCTCGAGCAGGGCGATCTTGCCAGCGGGACGTCGTCGGCCTCGACCAAGCTGATCCACGGCGGGCTGCGCTATCTCGAGCATTATGAGTTCGGGCTGGTCCGCGAGGCGCTCGGCGAGCGCGAGACACTGTGGCGGATCGCGCCGCACATCATTCACCCGCTGCGCTTCGTCCTGCCGCACCGCAAGGGCCTGCGTCCGCGCTGGCTGCTTCGGGCCGGGCTGTTTCTTTACGACCATCTCGGCGGGCGGAAACTGCTGCCACCGACGCGCTCGATCGATCTTCGCCGGCATGTCGCGGGGGTGCCGCTGAAGCCGGGCTTCGCGCGGGGCTGGGAATATAGCGACGGCTGGGTCGACGATTCGCGACTGGTAATCCTCAACGCGCGCGATGCCGCCGATCGTGGTGCAACCATCCTGCCGCACCATCATCTGGTCCGCGCCACGCGCGACGGGCCGCTGTGGCAGCTCGATGCTGTCCGCGACGACGGGAACAAGGTGACCTTCGCGGCAAGGGCGCTGGTCAACGCGGCGGGTCCCGGCGTGCTCGACGTGCTTGGCCTAACCCCCGTGGCGAGCCGCGACGGGATCCGACTCGTGCGCGGATCGCACATCGTCGTGCCGCGTCTGTTCGACCATGACTATGCCTATTTCTTTCAGTTGCCCGACGAGCGGATTTTCTTCGCCATCCCCTATGAGCGCGACTTCACGCTGATCGGCACCACTGACCGCGACCATGATGGCGGTCCCATTCGGGCGAGCGACGAGGAGATCGAGTATCTCTGCGCTGGCGCGAACGACTATTTCCGGCGCGCGATCACGCCCGCCGATGTTGTGTGGAGCTTTTCGGGGGTGCGGCCGCTGGTCGACGACGGCAGCGGTCGGCCCGAAGCGGCGAGCCGGGGCTATCATTTCGAGCTCGATTCGGGTGACGGCACGGCGCCGTTGCTGTCGGTGTTCGGCGGAAAGATCACCACCTATCGCCGGCTGGCCGAAGAAGCGGTCGGGCGGATGGTCCCGGTGTTGGCGGCCTTGTCGGGACAAGCCTGGACCAGGACCGCGCCTTTGCCCGGCGGTGACTTCGCCGTGACCGGGCGGGCCGCGCTGGCCGAGGCGCTGGTTGCTCATCACCCCTTTCTGGGCGCGACCGAAGCGGCGCGGATCGCGGCGGCCTATGGCACGCTGGCGTCGCAATGGCTCGGTGAGGCGCGAAGCCAGGCCGAGCTGGGCGAGGATTTCGGCGGCGGGCTGTCGGCGGCCGAGGTCGACTATTGCATGGACCGCGAATGGGCGCGAAACGCCGATGACATGTTGTGGCGCCGCTCGAAGCTCGGACTGAGGATAGCGCCCGAAGGCCGCGTGGCGCTCGAGCGCTACATGGCGGCGAGGAGAGCGCGATGAGCCAGGCGAGCGTCGCACGGGCGATCGAACGGCTTGCCGGGGGCGGGATGATCCTCGTCACCGGCGACGATTTGCGCGGCGGCGACATCGATCTCGTCGTTGCGGCGCGCTTCGCCGACGCCGCCGCGGTCAATTTCCTGGCGCTCCACGCTCGCGGCCTGATCTGCCTGGCGATTCGTCCCGAGCGGGCATTGCGGCTCGGCATTGCCCTGCTCAACAGCAGCAGCGAGCACCAGAGCGGGCGGCCGTTCGGCCAGTCGATCGAGTCGCGCGAGGGGGTCAGCACCGGCATCTCGGCCGCCGACCGCGCGCACACGATCGCGGTGGCGATCGACCCCAAGAGCAGTTCGAGCGAGCTCGTCTCGCCCGGCCATGTCTTTCCGCTGATCGTCCGCGCCGGCGGGGTGCGCGAACGCCCCGGCGCGGCGGAAGCGGCGGTCGAGCTGTGCCGCCGGGCCGGGGCGGGCGAGACGGCGGTGATGAGCGCGGTGCTGCGCGACGATGGTGGGACGGCGCGGGCCGAGGATATAGCCGCGCTGCTCGCCGAACATGACATTCCGGCGGTCTCGGTCGCCGAGGTCGTGGCGAGCACCACGGGGCACGACAAATGAGCGACGAGCCGCTGCTGCTGGTGCTCGATGCGGGGACGTCGTCGGTGCGGGCCTTGCTGTATGCCGCCGGCGGCGCGGTTCTTGCCACGGAGCAGCGCGAGATTACGCAATATTATCCGCAGCCGGGTTGGGTCGAGCATGACCCCGCCGAGATATGGGAGCGCACGCTGGCCTGCGCGCGCGACGTTGTGGCGAAGGCTGGCGACGTGGATCGGATCGCCGCGATCGGCATCACCAACCAGCGCGAAACGGCGGTGGCGTGGGACAAGCTTAGCGGCCAACCTTTGGCGCGCGCGATCGTGTGGCAGGATCGCCGCACCGCCGACGCCTGTGCCGCGCTCAGGGAAGCTGGCCACGAGCCGGCCGTCAGCGCCGCGACCGGGCTGGTGCTTGACCCCTATTTCTCCGCGACCAAGTGGCGCTGGATGATCGACCATGTGCCCGAAGTAGCCGCGGCCGGGACGCGCCTCGCGCTCGGCACGGTCGAAAGCTGGCTGGTGTGGAAGCTGTCGGGCGGCGCGCATGTCAGCGACGCGAGCAACGCCAGCCGCACCTTGCTGTTGCCGCTCGAAGGCCCGGGCTTCGACGCGGGGCTGTCCGACCTGTTCGGGGTCCCGCACGCCAGTCTGCCGCGAGTGGTCGACATGGCTGGTCCGGTCGCCACCTGCGATCCGGCCTGGCTGGGCGCGGCAATCCCGATCTGCGGGCTGGCGGGGGACCAGCAGGCGGCGACGATCGGCCAGGGCTGCCGCGAGGTCGGCGCGACCAAGGCCACGTTCGGCACCGGCGCCTTCGTCCTGACCGCCACCGGGTCCGAGCCACGCCGTTCGCGCCACCGCCTGCTGGCGACGGTACTGAGCCAGATTGGCGGAAAGCGCACCTATGCGCTCGAGGGCTCGGTGTTTGTGGCCGGCAGCATGGTCAAGTGGTTGCGCGACGGACTCGGCTGGATCGGCCATGCGCGCGAGACCGAGGCGCTGGCGCGGGCGAACGACAATGGCGGCGTGACGGTCGTGCCGGCGCTTGCCGGGCTCGGCGCGCCACATTGGCGGCCCGACGCGAAGGGCGCGATCTTTGGGCTGACGCTGGGGACGAGGCGCGAGCATATCGTTCGCGCCGCGCTTGAATCGATTGCGCATCAGTGCAGTGACTTGCAACGCGCATTCGCCGCGGACGGGGCTCCGTGGGTCACGCTGCGGATCGATGGCGGGATGACCCAGAACAGCTGGCTGGCGCAAGACCTGGCCGACATGCTGGGGCTGACGGTCGAGCGCCCGGCCGACGTCGAAAGCACCGCGCGGGGCGCTGCCATGCTGGCGGCTGTCGGCGTCGGACTCTATTCGACTGTCGAGGGGGCCGAGGCGATGCTTCCGACCATCGAGTGTTTCAACAGCTCGGCCCCGGCCACGGCGGTCACTGCCCGGCTCGCCGCCTGGCACGATGCACTTGAGCGAACGCTGCGACAATCGACAGGCTGGATGCCAATCCCGCCAGATCCATCTTAAGCTAGGCAATTTGATCGCTGCCAAGGCGCGTCATGCCGCCGGGATTGAGGTTGGACACGTTGGTCGGGGCGACGAAGTGCACGCCGCCATGATCGAAGACCCGCATTGCAACAGTCTGCGCCGTCGATGTTGTCGCCTCGATGCAAGACGTCGTCCTTCAACTCAGGCCTCTACGAAGTCGCCTGGGCATGGCTTCAGTCATAAGCGCTCGAATGCCGGCTCGGCGTTTATTGACCTTGGGCCGACGCATGAGCAGATATGCGGCAGGGATGATGAGCATCGAGAGCAATGGCGCAGTCAGCATGCCGCCGATCATCGGTGCAGCGATGCGGCTCATCACCTCGGACCCGGCCCCCGTCCCAATCAGGATCGGGAACAGCCCGGCGAGGATCACCGCGACCGTCATCGCCTTGGGCCGAACGCGCAGCAACGCGCCCTCGCGCACCGCCGTCTCGACATCGACGGCGTCCGGGGCGGACCCACGCTCAGCGAGCGCGTGCTTGAGGTAGATCAGCATCACCACCCCGAACTCCGCCGACACGCCGGCGAGCGCGATGAACCCGACCCCGGTCGCGACCGACTGGTTGTAGCCTAACAGGTAGAGCAGCCAGACGCCGCCGGTCAGCGCAAACGGCAGCGTGCCCATCACCAGCGCCGCCTCGTCGAGCCGTCGGAAGGTGGCGTAAAGCAGCAGGAAGATGATCAGCAGCGTCGCCGGCACGACGATCTTCAACCGCTCGACGGCACGCTGCAGGAACTCGAATTGCCCGGTGTAGCTGACGCTGATCCCGGGCGGCAGCTTCACCCGGGCGGAAATCGCGCGCTGGAGGTCGCCGACGATGGTGGTAAGCGCTGCCCCGCGACCGTCGACATAGATCCAGGTCACCGGCCGACCGTTCTCGCTGCGCAGCATCGGCGGGCCGTCGGCGACGCGGATGTCGGCCACGGTGCCA
>JANMWM010000255.1:0-6132 GCA_031394005.1 Sphingomonas sp. | reverse complement strand
GCTGCGGCGGCGGGCGGGGAGCACGTCGAACTTGCTGATCGCGGGCATGTCGGTGTCGACCGGGCGCGACCCGGCGGCGGCGGCGGCGACCATTTCGGGCAGCCTGTGATAGGCTTGCGGGCCGACGACCATGTCGATCATTTTGGTGCGGCGCTTGGCTTCCTCGCCCTCGGCCTGCGCGACGCAGCCGGCGAGCGCGATCAGCGGACGGCTGCCGTCCTTGCGGCGCAGGCGGCCGACGTCGGAGTAAGCGCGGTCGGCGGCCTTCTCGCGGATGTGGCAGGTGTTAAGCACGACGAGGTCGGCAGTGGCCGCGTCGGTCGAGGTCATGCCCTGTGCGCTCAGCAGCTCGGCCATGCGCTCGCCGTCATAGACGTTCATCTGGCAGCCGAAGCTTTTGACGTGATAGGTTCTGGGGGCGGTCATGGGCCGGGCCTATACGACAGGCGAGACGGGGTTTGAAGTGAGCGCGGGTTGTTGCGGCGCGCTTTTCAAGTCGAGCGCGGCCTCGATTTCGGCGCGGGCGTCGCGGGCCATTGCCTTGCGGTCTTCGCCGGGGGGAAGCGGGGCAAGCAGGCGGACGATGACGGGGAAGCTGCCGCGGCGGCCGAGCAATTTCAGCGCATTGCCCTTGCCGCTCTCGCCGTCGGTCCAGCCAAGCGCGCGCCGCATCGCGCCATAGTCGATCGCGACCGGGCGGATGTGGGTACCAGACGGGGCGGGAGCGACCGCGGCGAGCAGCGCCGGACGGAACGGAAGCAAGGTCACGCCGTCCCCGGTGGTGCCCTCGGGGAACAGCGCGAGCGGGCGTGGCTCGCCGAGCGCCTCGGCAACCTCGCGCGCTTGCGCCGGCACCGCGCGGCGATTCTGGCGCTCAATGTAGAGCGTATCGTTCTGGTCGGCGAGCCAGCGCAGCAGCCCCTGGTTGCGGACTTCGGCCTTCGACACGAAGCGCGTGCGCGTCGCCCCGGCGAGGACGAGGATGTCGAGCCAGCTGACATGATTGACGATGAGCAGGCTGTGCGGCTCGAGCGGGTCGCCCTCGGTGCGCACCCTGGCGCCGCAGATGCGCGCGGCGGCGCCGAGGAAGCGCGGCGGCACCGGCGATCGGCCGAAGATACGTGCGATCAGGTGGGGGAAGAGGCAGGCGAGGAGGAGCAGTAACAATCCCGCGACGCGCGCCGCGGCGACCCCGCGGGATGGCTCAGCGCTTGTGATCGGTCGCGACGCCATAGAGTTCCATGCGGTGATCGACGAGGCGGAAACCGAGCTTCTCGGCGATTCGACGCTGGAGATCCTCGAGCTCTTCGTCGACGAATTCGATCACATTGCCCGTCTCGACGTCGATCAGGTGATCGTGGTGCGCGTCCGACGCCGCCTCATAACGCGAGCGGCCGTCGCCAAACTCGTGGCGCTCTAGAATTCCCGCCTCCTCGAACAGGCGGACCGTGCGATAGACGGTGGCGATCGAGATTCGCGAGTCGATCGCGACCGCGCGGGCGTGGAGCGTCTCGACATCGGGGTGGTCGTCGGCTTCCGACAGAATGCGCGCGATGACTCGGCGCTGGTCGGTGATCCGCAGCCCCTTTGTCGCGCATAAAGATTCAATGTCGATCGCGTGGGGCATGGGTTCGGACTAGGCGAGCAGGCGACGCGCCGCAATCCTCCCCGGCGCGAACCGGGGAGGGTAGGTGCGAACGATCAGCGTTTGGCGGGGGCGGCGGCGGTGCGCTTGCGCTTGGTGCCGAGGCCAATCGCCTTGGCGAGCGTGCGGCGCTGCTCGGCATAGTTCGGGGCGACCATCGGATAGTCGGAATTAAGGCCCCACTTGGTGCGGTACTGGTCGGGGGTCAGCGAATAATGGGTCATCAGATGCCGCTTGAGCATCTTCAACTTCTTTCCGTCTTCGAGGCAGACGATATAGTCGGGCTTGATCGACGAACGGATCGGAACCTTGGGCTCGGGTTTGGCTTCGGGAAGCGACGACGGGCCGTTGAGGCCGGCGAGCGCACCGTGCACATTGGCGATCAGCTGCGGCAAGTCATTGACCGCCACGCTATTGTTGCTGACGTGCGCAGCGACAATGTCGGCGGTGAGCGTGATCAGCGTTTCGTCGTTGGAATCCCTGTCCATTTGTGTGTTTCCCGGTTGAATTTCGTGTTCATCTGCGCCGGTCAACCGACGGCAGGCCGCTTTTCTAATATTAGCGAAGCAATTACGCAAGTTCCGGCGCAACTCTGCGCCAAGTTAACTTTCGTTCGACGCGAGCAACAGCGTGAGCGCATCATATTGACCGCTGGCGCCGCGATAATAGTCGCGGCGGCGCCCGGCGAGTTCGAACCCGGCGGCGCGATAGAGCCCGATCGCACCATTGCCTTCGCGCACCTCGAGGTGGAGGCGGGTCGCGCCACAGCTCCGTGCATAAGCGACGAAATGGTCGACCAGCGCGCGCCCAACGCCGCGTCGCTGGGCCGATGGGGCGACCGCGATGAGCAGCAGTTCGGCTTCGTCGGCGACGGCGCGGAGGAGGGAGAAGCCGCGCGTCACGCGGCTCGCCGGATCGCGCGCAAGGAATAGCGCGACCCCGGCCATGGGCAGGATTCCGGCGCATTGCGAGCGAGTCCAGGCCTCGCCAAAATCGGACGAGAAGGCGGCGGTCATGACCGGCATGACCTCGTCGAGATGGTGGGCCTCGCAGCGCTCGAATTGCAAGTTGGGAGCGATGCTGCTCATGCCCGCGCCGGCTCGAGGAGTGGCCGGGCGTCGGGGGCGCGGACGTAGAGGGGGGCAGGGGAGAGGTTGCGCAAGGCGGGGGGCAGGCGGAGCGCGGCGCTGGCGGAGGGGACTAAGGCGGCGGACGCGGTCTGCCCTCGCGCTTCGGCGAGCGCGGTGGCGCCGCTGCCGACGGAGGTGCCGGCGGGGAAGGTCGAGGCGGCGTCGCGGGGGGCCAGGTTGAGCGCCTCGCTGGTTGTCGCAAAGGGGGTTCGGACGAAGGACTGGACGAACAGTTCGCCATGCCCGCCGCTCATCGCCGCGACGACAGGCTCGTCGCCAGGCGCGGAGGCGGCGAGCAGCGCGAGGCTCGGCATACCGTGCAAATCGGCGCCCCAGCCGATCGCGAGACCGTGCGCCGCGGCGATCGCGACGCGAAGGCCGGTAAAGCTGCCGGGGCCGACGCCGACGAGAATATGCGTCGGGGTCGCCGAGACTTCGGCCAGCAGTTCATCGATCATTGGCACCAGCCGCTCGGCATGGCCGCGGCCGATCAGCTCGTCACGGGCACCGACCAGCGTGCCGTCGGGGGCGAACAGCGCGGCGGTGCAGGCGGCTGTCGAACAGTCGATTGCGAGCAGCAGCGGCGCTTGTCCCTGTGATGGTTGAAGGGAGTCAAGATTGAGCGCAGCAGGGCCGCTACGCAACCCCCGATTTTCCGGCGAAATTAGACCGCTTTGACGGTCTCGACCTCGGGCACATAATGTTTGATGAGGCCCTCGATGCCGCGCTTCAACGTAACGGCGGACGACGGGCAGCCGGAGCAGGCGCCCTGCATCGCGAGGTAAAGCGTGCCCTTGGCGTAACCGCGATAGACGATGTCGCCGCCGTCCTGCGCGACCGCCGGGCGGACCCGGGACTCGATCAATTCCTTGATCTGGTCGACGATGTCGGCGTCGGCGGGGTCTTCCGCGACTGCCATCGCGGCGCCGTCGTCGGTCGGATCGACGGAAATTCCGTTGGCGGTGCCGGGCGCGAACAAGGGCGCGTCGGTGATGAAATGATCGAGCAGGATCGAGAGGACGTCGGGCTCGAGCTCTTCCCACGCGGCCGATGACTTGGCGCTGATCGAGATGAACTCGCGGCCGAAGAACACGCCTTCGACATCGCCCGTGGCGAACAGGGCGTGGGCAAGCGGGCTCGCCTGGGCCGCCTCGGCATTGGGGAAGTCGCGGCTGCCCGAGGCCATGACGGTGCGCCCCGGCAAATATTTGCGAGTGAGCGGGTTGGGTGTGAATTCGGTTTCTATTAGCATGACGGTAATGTGGCCCTCGCGGACCGTTACATCAACCCCGGCGGACCTCAGGCCTTATGGTGTCGCCTTCGACCGGGACCTGCCAGCTGTCGTCGATCATCTTGATCAATGCCGAGAAATCCTTGCCTGCGCCGCCACGGTCAGCGAAGCGCTGGTAGAGCTCCTCGGCCTCGCCGCCCATCGGGGTGTAGGCGCCGCATTCCCTCGCTGCTTCCATCGCCAGCTTGAGGTCTTTGAGCATCAGCGCGGTGGCGAACCCGCCTTCGTAATTGCGGTCGGCGGGAGTCTCGGGCCCGACCCCGGGGACCGGGCAATAACTCGTCATCGACCAGCTCTGGCCCGAGGCCTTGGACGAGATGTCGTAGAAGGTCTGTAAGTTTAGCCCGAGCTTCTGCGCCAGCACGAACGCCTCGCAGGTCGCTGCCATCGTCGCGCCGAGCAGCATGTTGTTGCAGATCTTCGCCGCCTGTCCGGCGCCCGCGTCGCCGGCGTGGATCACGGCCTTGCCCATGTTATCGAGCAACGGCCGGGCGCGCTCGAACCCGGCGTCGGAGCCGCCGACCATGAAGGTCAGCGTGCCGCCGTCGGCCGCGGCGATCCCACCCGAGACGGGGGCGTCGACCATGGTGAAGCCGGCGACGCTGGCCTCGGCGGCGACGGTCTTGGCGGTGGCAACGTCGATCGTCGAGCAGTCGATCAGGATCGCGGATTTGGGCGCGGCGGCGAACACCGAGGCGCGATACACCTCGGCGACGTGGCGGCCCGCGGGGAGCATGGTGACGACAGCTTCGGCGTCGGCGAGCGCGTCGGCGGGCGAAGCGGCGGGGATGCAGCCCTTGGCCTTCGCCCGGTCGAGCGCATCGGTGCTGAGGTCGAAGGCGCGGACCTCGTGCCCGGCCTTCGCCAGGTTCGCGGCCATCCCGCCGCCCATGTTGCCAAGCCCGATGAAGGCGATCCGTGCCACGTTCACTCTCCCGATATTTGCGGGTGTCCTAGCGGGAAAAGCCCTCCCCCCGCTAGCCCCGCGTCCGCGAAAGGTCAGGCAGAGGTCAGGGCACTTCCGCCTTTTTTGGGCCGGCGAAGGTTCACACATGTTCGCGCTCGTGACGACTACTTCGCGGGCAACTCGGCGGAGCGAAAAACAGGGCAACGCAAGACCGGAACGCGCGACTCGGGGCAACAAGATTATTGTAGAAAGCAGGGGCTGTAGGACAGTGCCTTTTTGGTAGAACCGGCGGCGTCACTCGGCCGTCCGCTATTCGTGACCCGAATGACTTGCATTACGCCGCGGTCACCTCAGTGAACCGTACCAGTTTCGGCGCCACGGTGATATTTCTACGCGGCATATTTGCACCGTTGATCCTGGAAGAATGCCATGACGGTTTTGGGGGCGTTCCCCAGCATCTCCATATGGCTCTGCGCGGCGGCTTTGAGTTTGGCTTTTGTCCTGACCGGGACGGTGGTGCCGATGGCGTGTTTGAGGCTGGCGTTGAGGCGCTCATCGGGGTTCAGTTCGGGCGAATAGCTTGGCAGATAGAAGATCTCGATTTGGTCTTGGCGGGTTTCGAGCCATGCCTTGACGAGTTTGGAATGATGCGCCCTGAGGTTGTCGAGGATCAGGAAGATTTTCCGGGCGGCATCTTTGATCAGCGCCTCGAGAAACTCGATCAGGCGATCCGCACCGAAGTTCTCGTCGATAATCATCCAGCGCGTCTTGCCCTGGTTGGTCACGGTTGAGATCATCGACAGTTTCTGGCGGCTGCCCGGCGCATAGGCGAGTGGGGTCACCCCCTTTGGCGCATAGGATCGCCCGCGCACATCGGTGTTGATGATCGCAGTCTCGTCGCCCCAATGGACTTCGCCGTCCTCGGCCTTGGCCCTGGCTGCAATCCCCGGATACGCCTCTTCCAGCCACGCCTTCACCGCTTCGGGCTTTTGCTCATAGGCCTTGCGGATCGGCTTTTGCGGCGTGAAACCCCAGCGTTTGAGATAATTGCCAACCGCCCGTATCTTGAGTGCAACCTTGCATTCCTGCGCAATCAACTCACGCACCGCGCCGCGCGTCCACAGCGCAAACGCCAGTTTCAGTTGCGCGATCTGCTCGG
>JANMWM010000238.1:0-2176 GCA_031394005.1 Sphingomonas sp. | reverse complement strand
CATGGCGCGGATCCTTGCCCTGTGGAGGACGACTGACCCCGCCATCTTCGCCCGTGCCTGGCAGGCCCGCGCCCCCCCCCCCGGGACCGTCCTAAGCGGCCACACCAGTACGACCAAACGCAAAACCGGCCGCATTGTCGGGATAGAGCCCGACGGCGCACTCCGCCTCCGCCGCGACGGCGGTACGATCGAAATCGTCCGCGCCGGGGACATTACATTTGGTTAGATAAGCAATTTGTAGAAAAACTCTCCGAGCTTGCGCCAAACCGGGCCATCGAAAAATAGAGTTTAATGGACTGTTCGATGAACAGGGCTAGACCGAACGCCGACCACACCGGATGGACATGCCCATAGCGCAAACGGTCACGAATGGCGACGACCAGGATAGGCGCGTCGGATGTAAGTCGTGCTGAAGCCGATGAAAGCTATGGCAAGGAATACTACCCCGGACCCTGGGGAGGATCGCGTTGCCCGGTCGCGAACCCATGCATTCGCCATTTGCTCCCCCTTCGTAACGCAGAAGCTTAACAGCATGATGGAGGTTCACAACGAGGACATCGCCATGACGGCGACTTCCCTTTGGCCAGACGACGGCGCGTTCGGTCGGCGCCGTAACAATGGCAGCTTTTCGATTACCCACGAGCGTGACGTCACGCTCTAGTCTCGCCATCCGGCGCCAACCGGTCTAGGGCCCGCCCATGCTGCTCGCGATCGATGCCGGAAATACCAACCTCGTCTTTGCCCTAGTCGATGAGACGCGGACGATCCGCGCGCGGTGGAGGATCGCGACCGATGCGCGGCGGACCGCCGATCAATATGCGGTGTGGCTTCACCAGTTGCTCGAGCTCGAGGGCTATGGGCGGAGCGACGTCAGCGCGGTGATCATCGCGACTGTCGTCCCGCGCGCGCTCCACAATCTTGAGGTGCTGGCGGAGAAATATTTCCACGTTACGCCGATGGTCGCAGGAAGCGCGTCGGCGCGTTATGGCATCGCGCTTGATGTGGATGAGCCGGGCAGCGTCGGCGCCGACCGCGCGCTCAATGCGATTGCCGCGCACTCTTCTCATTCAGGCGACCTGATCGTGATCGACTTCGGGACTGCAACGACCTTCGACGTGGTCGGGGAGAATGGCGCTTACAAGGGCGGGATCATCGCGCCCGGGATCAACCTCAGTCTCGACGCGCTCGTTTCCGCCGCGGCTAAGCTGCCACGGATCGCGATCGAGGCGCCGGTAAGTAACGAAAGCGTGATTGGCCGGACCACTGAAAGCCAGATGCAGATCGGCATCTACTGGGGCTATATCGCAATGATTGAGGGGCTGGTCAGCCGGCTCAAGGCCGAGATCGGCCGCCCGGTCACTGTCCTCGCCACCGGCGGGCTCGCCACGTTGTTCGACAAACACACCGACGCGTTCGATGCAATCGAACCTGACCTGACCATCCAGGGCCTGGCCCTGCTCGCCCAGAAAGTAAGTGCATGACGACCCCCGGTAAGGAACTTCTCTTCCTCGCATTGGGGGGATCGGGCGAGATTGGAATGAACGTCAATCTTTATGGGTGTGACGGCAAGTGGCTGATGCTGGACCTTGGGCTGACCTTCGCCGACAGCGACACGCCCGGTGTCGACCTGATCCTTCCCGAGCTCGAGTTCATCGAGAAGCGCCGCAAGGATCTGGTCGGGATTGTCCTGACGCATGGCCATGAGGATCATATCGGCGCGCTGCCGTACATGGCGGCGGACCTTGGAGTGCCGCTCTATGCGACGCCGTTCACTGCGGGACTAATTGCGGGCAAGCTCGAGGAAGAGGGGCTGTCGGGCAAGGTCAAGCTCAACATCATCGAGCGCGGCGGCGGGGCGCAATTGGGGCCGTTCAAGATCCGTTATGTGCCGATGGCCCACTCGATTCCCGAAGGCAACGGGGTACTGATCGAGACGGCATACGGAAAGGTATTTCACACCGGCGACTGGAAAATCGACGAAACTCCCGTGCTCGGGAATCCGGCGTCGGCCGAGACTCTGACGAAGATTGGCGACGAGGGCATCCTCGCTTTGGTTTGCGATTCGACCAATGTGTTTCAGGAAAATACGTCGGGGAGCGAGGCGAGCGCCCGATGGCAGGAGCGCACCTTCCAGGTCCGCCTTCTCCGTGATCGTGCGGCCTTCCACCCCGAAGCC
>JANMWM010000230.1:0-1831 GCA_031394005.1 Sphingomonas sp. | reverse complement strand
GTCGTTCAGGAATTTGGCGTCGGCCGGATTGCTGGCCGCGCCCGCAGTATGGCCCCAAAGCGACGGAATCGGCAATAAGCTCACATGCGGGATGAAGTCGGCCTCGTACCGCGCATCGTCGACCGGGAAATAGAGGTCGGTTGCGGACGGCATGTAGAGCACCGGCACCTTGATCGACGCTAGCGCCTTCTTGACGTTGCCGCCGAAGCCGGGCGTCGTGCCGATGTCGTGCCCTTCCCATGTGTGCATTTGCAGGATCAGGTCGTTGGCATCTGCACCAGGAATAAAATCTTTGTAGAGCCCGTCGAACACAGTGCGGAAGGTCGTGCCTGGCGGAGAGCCGGCGCGCCACAATTCCTCGCGCCACCACCCTTGCGAGAACAGCCATCCGGCCCAGATCGCGCCGAAGGTCTGAAGACCCTTCTTCGGCTGCACCTTATAGTCACCTCCCGCAAATACCGGGTCGCTCTCGATCGCGATGATCTGGCTTTCGAGCCGGACGATGCCGTGTGGCCAGGTTTTGGCGGTGGCCGACGTGACGACGATGCGGTCCATAAAGTCGGGATAGGTCACTGCCCACTGGAACGCTTGCTCCCCGCCCATCGAAAAGCCAATAACCGCGCGCAGGTGTCGCACGCCGAGCACGTCGCCAAGCAACCGGTGTACCGCCGCTACATTGTCGCGGATGCTGGTTACCGGGAAGCGCGGCCCGTCGAACGGCGCGGGCGTGTTGCTGGGCGAGGACGATTTGCCATTACCGAACAGTTCGGTCGCGACAAGAAAGTATTTCTTCGGATCGAGCGCCTTGTCGGGGCCGATCAACCACTCGTAGCCGTGAGCGTCAGCCATATAGTGTGAGGGCAATAACACGACATTGTCGCGCGCGGCGTTGAGCTTGCCATAGGTCGCGTACATCACCTTGGCCTCGGGCAGGACAATGCCGTTTTCCAATGTGAAATTCTTGATGACAAAAGCATGCCGGTCACCGTCCGCCGCCATCGCCGGCCCCGCCGTCACGAGCATTAGTGCCAGGAAACATGCCAAGGATCGCAGCATCGGATTCGCCTCAATCGGGTTCGGTCGCGCGATCTTATCACTTTCGACGGCGCGCGCGACGTCAAATTGCATGACCATTTCGGTTCTCGACAGCGTCTATGGCGCTGCTACGCTGCGCTGCAACGACCTGTCGACCCGCGCCATAACGGAGTCTTTGCATGACCGACGCGACCGCTCCGGCCTTACAGCGCGTGCTCGGCCCGATCGGGGTGACAATGCTGACGCTGTCGGTGCTGTCGCCGGGCGCGTCAGTGTTGGTCGCCGGGGCCGATATTCTGCACCAGGCGGGGACGGGGGCCGCACTGGCCTTCCTGCTAGGCGGTCTGCTGATCCTGGTTTTTACCTTCGCTCAGGCCGAGCTCGGCTCGTCCTTTCCGCTGGCCGGGGGCGATTATGGGACGATCGGCAGGCGCTGGTAAAAATTTCATTCTGCCTAGTTTTTGCATCGTGCAGGATACAGCGGGGCGGCTAATGGAAAACACTCGGCGCGGCAGCAACTCGCATCATTGCATTCAATACACCTGCGTAGATCGCGGCACCCCCCAAATCTCGAATCGCTATGCTGGACGCCAGACGCGATACTCAACAGCGAGGCCTGGGAAAATGCGACCTTCTCCTATAAAGAAGGTAGTGTTGAGCCAACTATACCGAGCGTCCCCCGTCTCGAATCTCGGGTTGGTATAGAAGTGTTGGTCTGTGAACTCGGTCCCAATTTGCTTTTCGATCGCATTTTGGACGGTTGCGTTCATCTCAAGCTGTCAAATCGCATCCAAAG
>JANMWM010000197.1:0-2522 GCA_031394005.1 Sphingomonas sp. | reverse complement strand
CGGCGCGATGACTCCCAATTTGTGGCTGTTCGAGGTCCGCGAGGACCTGATGCAAATCTATGAGGCGGTGTCGGGCGCGCGGATGCACGCCAATTATTTCCGCGCCGGCGGGGTCCACCAGGACATCCCGCCCAAGGTGCTCAATCAGATCGGCGACTTCCTCGACAAGTTCCCGATCATCTTCGAGGACGCGATCAGCCTGGTTGCCGACAACCGCATCTTCAAGCAGCGCAATGTCGACATCGGCGTGGTCAGCAAGGACGATGCGATCGCGTGGGGCTTCTCGGGGCCGATGATCCGCGCCGCAGGCGTGCCGTGGGACATCCGCAAGTCACAGCCCTACGAAGTCTATGACCGGATGGAGTTCGACGTTCCCGTCGGCACGCGCGGCGATTGCTACGATCGGTTCATGGTGCGGGTCGAGGAAGTGCGGCAGTCGGCGCGGATCGCGCGGCAGTGCCTCAACGAGATGCCGGCAGGGCCAATCGGCAGCCTCGACCGCAAGGTGTTCCCGCCGACGCGCGGCGAGATGAAGACCTCGATGGAAGCGATGATCCATTTCTTCAAGCTGTATACCGAGGGCTATCACGTCCCCGCCGGAGAGGTTTATGTCGCGACCGAAAGCCCCAAGGGCGAGTTTGGGGTCTATCTGGTCGCCGACGGGACCAACAAGCCGTACCGCTGCAAGATCAGGCCGACGGCCTTCAGCCACTTGCAGGCGATGGACTTCATGATGAAGGGCCACATGCTCGCCGACACGACCGCCGTGCTGAGCGCGATCGACGTCGTGTTTGGGGAGTGTGACCGGTGAGTGTCGTCATAGAAGAATTGACCGAGCGCCAGCTTACATTCGGCGTCCTTAAAGTCGCACTGTCGCTCGCGGGCATTCTTGCGTTGGGAGCGTTGATTATTTCCTTCTTTTTCCGGGTCAACAACAAGATAACGACCGTTTCGATTTATACACTCCTGCTTGCCGTAGCATTTTCGATTTTGTCTAATGGGTTGTTGGCCATCCTTCACATCGTTGATTGGTTCGAGATGCGGCCCGGCTCGCGAGATTTGAAAAATGGCTGAGCGCATCTTCGCTACTGACACACCCGAGCTTCGTGCCCGCTGGTCGGCGTTTGCCTTCACCCCTGCGACCAAGGCGGCGGCGGATGAGATCATCGCTCGCTATCCCGACGGGCGCCAGCAGTCGGCGACGCTGCCGCTGCTCGACCTCGCCCAGCGCCAGGTAGGCAAGGAGACGCGAACGCAGGGCTGGCTGCCGATGCCGGTGATCGAATATGTCGCCGCCTATCTCGACCTGCCGCCGGTGCGGCTGCTCGAGGTGGCGACCTTCTACTCGATGTATAATCTCGTGCCGGTCGGGCGCTTCCATGTGCAGGTGTGCGGGACGACGCCGTGCATGCTGCGTGGGTCGGACGCTGTCTTCGCGGCGTGCACGGCGCGCGGGATGGAAAAGGGCCACACGACCAACGATGGGCTGTGGACGCTGACCGAGGTCGAGTGCCTCGGCGCCTGTGCCAACGCGCCGATGGTCCAGATCAACGACGATAATTACGAGGATCTGACGAAGGACAGCATAGCCGCCGTGCTCGACGCGCTGGCGCGGGGCGAAACGCCCAAGCCGGGTCCGCAGGTCCCGCGGCAGACGAGCTGTCCCGAGGGCGGCCCGACCACGCTCAAGAAGATGGCCGAACGCAATTATGACTATCGCGGGCAATGGGCATGATCCTTGGCCTGATTATCGCGCTGGTGCTTGCGTTCGTAGCCTTTAAATTCGTCAAGGGGATCATCAAGTTCGGGTTAATCGCGGTTATTGTGATCGCGGCGATCTATTTTCTTGGGATTGCGCGATGACCGTTACCGCTCTGGCCGACAAGGACCGCATCTTCACCAACCTTTATGGCTTCCAGTCCGCTGGGCTGAAAGAGGCGCAGGGGCGTGGAGACTGGGACAATACCGCCGAACTCATGAAGCAGGGACCGGACGCGATCATCGAGGTGGTCAAGGCGTCGGGCCTGCGCGGGCGCGGCGGGGCCGGGTTCCCGACGGGGATGAAGTGGAGCTTCATGCCCAAGGAGCCCAAGTCGGGCAAACCTAACTTCCTGGTCATCAACGCTGATGAGAGCGAGCCCGGATCGTGCAAGGACCGCGAGATCCTTCGCCACGACCCGCACAAGCTGATCGAAGGGACGCTGATCGCGGGGTTCGCGATGCGCGCCCGCGCGGCATATATCTATGTGCGCGGCGAATATATTCGCGAGACCGAAGCGCTGAGGCGTGCGGTCGCGGAGGCCTATGGCGCCGGACTGATTGGCAAGAATGCCGCCGGATCGGGCATTGATTTCGACGTGTTCGTCCACCGCGGTGCGGGTGCCTATATCTGCGGCGAAGAGACGGCGATGCTCGAGAGCCTCGAGGGCAAGAAGGGCCTGCCGCGCCTGAAGCCGCCATTCCCGGCGGGTGCGGGGCTCTATGGCTGCCCGACGACGGTCAACAATGTCGAGAGTATCGCC
>JANMWM010000167.1:0-2822 GCA_031394005.1 Sphingomonas sp. | reverse complement strand
CCCGAACGGCGAGCAATAATCCTGCCCGCTGCCATTGAGATGGACACTCCCCGCATGGAGTTGGCGCCCGACCCGGCGAGCACGATCGAGGTCGAGGCTCTGGACATAGGCGGCAAGGCCATAGGGCGTGTCGTTGGCGATTTCGATGGCGTCGGCTTCATCCTTGAACGCGATCATCACCAGCACCGGCCCAAAAACTTCCTCGCGCGCGATCGTCATGTCGTTGGTGACATTGGCGAACACCGTCGGCCGGACGAAATACCCCCGCTCAAAGCCTTCCGCTCGTCCGGGTCCACCGGCAACCAGCGTCGCACCTTCATCGATCGCGACCTCGATCAACCGCTGGATCTTGTCATATTGCGCCTTGCTCGCGACCGGGCCGAGATGAGCGCCTCGCGCCGTCGGGTCGCCGAGCATGACCTTCTCCGCCACCCGCCGCGCGATCGCCACCGCTTCGTCATACGCCGATGCTTCGACCAGCATCCGCGTCGGTGCGTTGCACGACTGGCCGCTGTTTCCGAAACAATGCAACACACCGCGCGTAACCGCTGCCTCTAGCCCGCCATCGGCAAAGACGATGTTCGGCGACTTTCCGCCAAGTTCCTGCGACACGCGCTTGATCGTGTCGGCCGCCGACTTCGCGATCTGGATGCCGGCGCGGGTCGATCCGGTGAACGACACCATGTCGACCTGCGGATGACTGGTAAGCGCATCGCCGATTGCCGCCCCGGTCCCGTGGACCATGTTGAACACTCCCGCCGGGAACCCCGCCTCGTCGACGAACTCGGCGAACAGCTGGGCCGACAATGGCGCCATTTCGCTCGGCTTGAGGACCAGCGTACAGCCCGCGACAAGCGCCGGGCCGACTTTCGCCGCGATCTGGTTTATCGGCCAGTTCCACGGCGTGATCAGCACGCACACCCCGACAGGCTCATGAACCAGCATGGCCTTGGTGCCGATCGGCTTTTCCCACTCCAGCGCACGCGCCGCCTTGATCGTTTCCCCCAAATGACCGGGACCGCATTCCGCCTGCGCGTCGTGCGCCAGGTCATGTGGCGCGCCCATCTCGGTCGAGATCGCGCGCGCCATTTCGTCGTAGCGCCGCGCGAACACTGCGATCAGGCGTTCGACCAGCGCGATCCGCCCGTCGAGCGTCATGGCGCTGTACGATCGGAACGCCGCACGCGCCGCTTCGACCGCGCGATCGACATCGTCGGGACCGCACAGAGCGAGCGTGGCGATACGTTCCTCGGTCGCTGGATTGATCGCTTCGATCGTTGCCGTTGACATCAGCGGCAGCGTCCAGTCGCCCGCGATATATGATCGCAACATATCAGACATGACCGACCGCCCGCTCCTGATCGGCGACGATCGTCCTGGCCGCCGCAAAATAATGATAGGCCGCCCAGAAGCCGGTCGGCGCGAGAATCAGCAGCGCGGTCCGCAGCGATGCCGCATCGGCACCGCGCGGCCCGGCGAAATAGTCGCTCAGCCATCCGACCACCTGCGGCGCGACGATCAGGTTGAAGACATTGGCGACAAGCAGTGCGATCGCGGTAAACATCGCCCGCATCCGTGGTGGCGCGAGATTCTGACCAAGCGCAAAGGCGGGGCCGATGTAGAAATAAATCGCCGGAATGAATATCCACCACATCGCCGTCGCAAGCGGGAGAGAGTGGGTATAGTAAGCGATGATCGACGGGATCGTCGCCAACCCCGTCACCGCGCCGAGCAAATAGACGATCCGCCGTGGATCGACGAATGCCGGCCGCGCAAGCAGCCACGCCGTCAGCAGCGACGCCGAAATCCCCATGACGAGGTGGATCGGACCGACGATCGCCCCGGCCCTCCCCACGTCGAGGTTGTACGTCCGCTGGATGAAGGTCGGCGTAAACCACATCAGGCCCCAGCCCCATAGCGCCGACACGCCGCTGCCCATGATCAGATGAAATGCTGCCTTTTGCGAGCGTATGAACCTGAGGCTCTCCATCAATGTTGGGACGGCGCTTTCCGACACCGCGTCGAGCTGGCCACGCTTGGGCTCCTTGACGGTGAAGTAGACAACGAGCGCAAGGATCACGCCGGGCACGCCGAGCACGAGGAAGGCGGCACGCCAGCCATAGGCATGCGCCACCGCACCCGCCATATCGGCCCCGAGCCATGCCCCGATCGGCGCGCCGAGCGCGAAGATGGTCATCGCCATTGGCCGTCGGTCGGCCGGAAAATAGTCGCCGACGATCGCATTGCACGCCGGCGTCCCGCCTGCCTCGCCAATGCCGACCCCCATCCGCGCCAGCAACAATTGCGTGTAGCCGCGCGACAGGCCGCACATCGTCGTCATGACCGACCAGGCGGCGATCGAGGCGGCGAGCAGATTCTTGCGATTATAGCGGTCGGCGACCCACGACAGCGGAATGCCCATCGTCACATAGAATAACGCCAGCGATACTCCGGTCAAAAAGGCGATTCCGCCATCGGTCAGCTTGAGTTCGAGCCGGATCGGCTCGAGCACCGTCGACATGACATAGCGATCGGCGATATTGATGGTGTAGACCAGCATCGTGATGAACAGGATGTACCAGCGCAACTTGATCGTCTCGTCTCGTTCAGTCTCAGCCGAAATTACACTGGCCATATCTTCGTCCTTCACAGCTACATATTGGCGAGTTCAGGACCCAAGGCCGCTCGCAACGGATCGAGATGGGGCGAATAATTCTCCCACTGATCAAGTCCACTCCGGAAGATCGGCTGCCGCACCTGCTCCGAACTCGCGGTGCGGACCGCGCGCTCGTTGGCGTGAAAGTCGAGGCAGCCCTGCTCGA
>JANMWM010000166.1:0-4379 GCA_031394005.1 Sphingomonas sp. | reverse complement strand
GCGAGCAGGGGATGACGCGGTCGATGGGGCCGATCAGCCTGTCGATCTGGGACGAGCCGGGCCTGCTGGTCTCGGGCTTCGACCAGCCGCCGATGGTGATGATGGGACACCACCGCCCGACCTACCAGGCGTGGATCGAGGGGGCAGGCTACGCCAAGGCGAAGGATCTGTTGACCTATGAGGTCGATATTCGGCCGCCGCTCGAAGGTGTGGCCGCCAAGCTGATCGCGACGGGGGAGCGCAATCCGCGGATCGTGCTGCGTCCGGTCGACAAGTCGAACTTCGAGCGCGATTCGGCGATCATCCTCAACCTGCTCAACGATGCCTGGTCGGACAATTGGGGGTATGTGCCGCTGACGCCCGACGAGATCGCTTATGCCGGGAAAAAATTGAAGCCGATCATCTTTCCCGAGATGGTGCTGATCGCCGAACTCGACGGGGAGCCGGTGGCGTTCATGCTGACCATTCCCGACATCAACGATCTGACCAAGGACCTGAACGGCGAGCTATTCCCATTCAATTTCATCAAATTGCTGTGGCGGTTGCGCAAGCCGCGGACAGCGCGGGTGCGGGTGCCGCTGATGGGGGTGGCGAGGAAGCTCCACGGGTCGCGGATGGCGGGGCAGCTGGCGTTCATGCTAATCGAGCATATTCGCCGCGCGATCGTCGCCGATTTCGGCGCAACGCACGGCGAGTTCGGCTGGATCCTCGAGGATAATCAGGGAATGATGTCGATCGCGCAATTGCCCGGCGCGACGGTCAACCACACCTACCGGATTTACGAGAAAGTGCTTTAGCTGAGGTCTATCCAGACGGGAGTGTGGTCGCTCGCCTTTTCCTCGCCGCGGGGCCAGCGATCGACGCCGGCGGCGCGGAGGCGGTCGACGGCTTGCGGGCTAAGCAAGAGGTGGTCGATACGGAAGCCGAGGTCGCGCTGCCACGCGCCCATGGTGTAATCCCAGAAGGTCCATAGCTTGGGGTCGTTCGGGTGGAGCGCGCGCAACGCGTCGGTCCAGCCTTGATAGAGGATCTGGCGATAAGCGGCGCGGGTCTCGGGCTGGATGAGGGCATCCATCGCGACAGCCTTGGCAGAGAAAACGTCGCGGTCTTCGGGGATGACGTTCCAGTCGCCAGCGAGGATCGTCGGCTTTTCCTCGGCGAGCAGGGCGGCTGCGTGGGCGCGCAGCCGCTCCATCCAGGCGAGTTTGTAGACGAACTTTTCGGTGCCGACCGGGTTGCCGTTGGGGAGATAGAGCGAGACGACGACCGTGCCCGCGACCTCGGCCTCGATATAGCGGCTGTGGCTGTCGTCGGGATCGCCGGGGAGGCCGACCTGGCGCAATGCCGGCGAGTCGCCCTTCGCCAGGATGGCAACTCCGTTGAAGCCCTTCTGGCCGTGCCACACCGCGCCGTAGCCCGCCGCCTCGATGTCGCCGATGGGGAGCGATTCATCGGCGCATTTGAGTTCCTGGAGGCAGGCGACGTCGGGGGCCTCGCGCTCCAGCCATTCGAGCAGGCGGGGAAGGCGGGCGCGGATGCCGTTGACGTTGTAGGTCGCGATTTTCATACCCGCTTCCGTAGCGGGCGACCGTCAGATCGAGAAGCTGGAACCGCAGCCGCAGCCGCTCGCCGCATTCGGGTTCGTCACCTTGAACGCGGACCCGCCCATGTCTTCAACGAAATCGACCGCTGACCCACGGACGAGATCGAGCGTCATCTGGTCGACGACGAGGCGCACGCCGTCGGTCTCGGTTGTGGTATCGCCAGCCTCGGGCTCGCCGAGCGCGAACTTGTAGCTGAAGCCGGCACAGCCGCCGCCCTCGACCGCGAGGCGCAGCACGGCGGGGCGCTCCTGCTTGGAGGCAATTGCGGCAATGCGCTTGGCGGCATTGGCGGTCAGCTGGATGTCAGTCATGAACAGAAGATAGGGGCCGCATAGGTCAGCGGCAAGCAGCGCGGAGTTACCGTTGCGGCCCGCCCATCGCGACCTGGTCGAGCGAGGCGCCCGAACCGGCGGTCATTGCGAGCAGGTAATCGGTCGACTTCATGAACGGGATCGGGTTGACCGGGCGGCCGTCGATGCGGACTTCATAGTGAAGGTGGCTGCCGGTCGAGCGGCCGGTCGAGCCCATCCGCCCGATCTGCTGGCCCCGCGAAATATGCTGTCCGGCCGAGACGAGGATCGCCGACATGTGGCCATAGCGGGTGGCGATGCCCTTGCCATGGTCGATCTCGACGAGGTTGCCGTAGCCGCCCGAGTTCCAGCCAGCGCGGAGCACGGTGCCGTCGGCGGTGGCGTAAATGGGGGTGCCCATCGGCCCGGCGAGGTCAATCCCGGGGTGCATCGCGGCCCGCGCCTGGAACGGGTCCGAGCGGATGCCGAAGCCCGAGGTAAAGGCGGCGGTCTTGACCGGCTTTTCGGAAGGAACGGCGATGGCCCCGTCCTGGAGGCTGTCGAGCTTTTTCCAGCTGGTGAAGAGGGCCTTGAAGGTGGGGTCGGCGCGGACACTGCTCATCGACACGCTCTCGAACGGGCCGCCTTCGCCCGTCTGGCCTAGGCGGACGGGGGTCAGGCCAAGGCGCTTCAGCTCGGCAGTGGTGACCTGGTACCGAACGTCGAGCGCGCGGGCGACGAGGGCAGCCTGCTGCAGCTGGGCGGTCTCGACGCGGGCCAACGGGTCCGTGCCGGTGGCGAGCGCGGGGTCGAGTGCGCGGCCGGTCAGCGCCGCTTCGATCAAGGCCTGGCGCTGTTCGATCTTGCGGGTGCGCAATTCGGTCGACGCCGAAACGGTCGCGGCCCTGGCGCTGGTACCCGCGATCAGCCGGTAGGCGGAGTAGCCCGAGAAAGCGATTAGCGCGGAGAGGATGGCGAGGAACAGCAGCTGCAACGGGGCCGACAGGCGCAGCCGGCGAAGGCTGGATCCGTCGTGAACGAAGAAGTCACGGTCACGAATGAGCGACTGGGACATGGCCATTACTGCAGTCATTGATGCTCCAAACTTGTCCGTCACGGCGAATCACTTCGCCGTTTCGTCCCGATTGCAAGGAGCTCCCCAGCCCCGTTGCGCGCCAATCGAATTGCCCTTCGATCGGTGGCACAGACTTCAGACCCTGAATGATTAAGCATTTCAACCGATCGTTCCGGTTGTCGGGATGAAGCGTCCGGGCCTTGCGGTGAACCGTTTCAATGTGTTGCGGGAGGTTAGGCTGTCCGACTCTGAAGACCGGTGGGCTTGGTTCATCTCGCACTTGCACAAGCGGGCTTCATCGTTATTAGCAGCGGCGGGCCACGCCGCCCCAACGCGGCGCGAGCTCTCTGTAAGGAGAGACTATTTTGATAAAGCCTGCCACGCGCCCGCTGCGCGCCACTTTCTCGTCCGGCCCGTGCGCCAAGCCGCCGGGGTGGGATTCTTCCAAACTCGCTACCGAATCGCTTGGACGGTCGCACCGCTCGAAGATCGGCAAGGCGCGCCTGCAGTACAGCATCGACCTGATGCGCGAGTTGCTGCGGCTGCCCGACACGCATCGCATCGGGATCGTGCCCGGGTCGGACACCGGCGCCTATGAAATGGCGATGTGGACGATGCTTGGGGAGCGGCCGGTGACGACGCTGGCGTGGGAGAGTTTCGGTGAGGGCTGGGTGACCGACGCGATCAAGCAGTTGAAACTCGATCCGACGGTCATTCGCGCCGATTATGGGCAATTGGCAGACCTCGATCAGGTCGACTGGAGAAGCGACGTGCTGTTCACCTGGAACGGGACGACCTCGGGGGTGCGGGTGCCAGATGGCGAGTGGATCGCGGATGACCGCGAGGGGCTATCGTTCGCCGACGCGACGAGCGCGGTGTTTGCCTACCCGCTGCCGTGGGACAAGATCGATGTCGCGACTTTCTCGTGGCAGAAAGTGCTCGGCGGGGAGGGCGCGCATGGCGTGCTGATCCTCGGGCCGAGGGCGGTCGAGCGGCTCGAAAGCTACACTCCCGCGTGGCCGCAGCCGAAGCTGTTTCGCCTCGTCTCGCAGGGCAAGCTGACCGAGGGCGTGTTCAAGGGCGAGACGATCAACACCCCGTCGATGCTTGCGGTCGAGGATGCGATCTTCGCGCTCGAATGGGCGAGGTCGATCGGTGGCGCGGACGGGCTGATCGCGCGCAGCGATGCCAATGCGGCGGCGCTCGGCAAGATTGTCAACGAGCGGTCGTGGCTCGGGCATCTTGCGGCGGATCCGGCGAGCAGGTCTACGACAAGCGTATGCCTGACGGTCGAGGGTGCCGACGAGGCGCTGATCAAGAAATTCGCCGGGTTGCTCGAAGCCGAGGGCGTGGCGTTTGACATCGCGGGGTATCGCGATGCGCCGCCGGGCTTACGCATCTGGTGCGGGG
>JANMWM010000300.1:0-2463 GCA_031394005.1 Sphingomonas sp. | reverse complement strand
CCGAAGCGATTACACTGGCCCGGCTGGCGCATGCGCTCGCGAATGGCAGAGTCGTCCCACGCCTGATCCTCACCGGACAGCATCTCGGCCTCGCCGCCGCCGACCACGGCTTCGCCGGCTTGCCTGGGCTAGAGCTTCATTGCCGTGGCCGCGAGGACCCGCGCGCACACGCCGCGGCGGTCGAGCGCGCCCTCGCCCCATACCTCGACGACGATCCCCCCGACCTGCCGCTAGTCTAGGGCGACACCTCGAGCGCGCTGGGGGCAGCGCGCGCGGCGTACGCATCCGACCTCGCCATCGGCCATGTTGAAGCGGGCCTGCGCAGCCACGACAGCGCCATGCCGTGGCGCGAGGAAGACAACCGCGTCGCCATCGACGCCCTCGCCGACCTGCTGTTCGCACCAACCCCCGGCGCGCCGCCAACCTCCGCAACGAGGGCCGCCAAGGCACGATCCACGTCACCGGCAGCACCGGCATCGACGCATTGCTCGCGACCCTCGCCGCGCTCCCCCCGACCGCCGTCCTCCCAAGAGCAATGGGCCGCGCCAGCCGCGCCATCACTCCTCTCGACAATGTCGTCGCCTGCCCCCGCCGTGAGAATTGGGGCGCCGGGCTGACCACCCTCGCCGCCGCACTGCTCAAGCTTGCCGCCGAGCGGTCGGCCGCGGTCGAGATTGTGCTCCACCCCAACCCGGCCGTCGCCGAAGTCATGCACACCCTGTTCGCCGGCCAGCCCGGCATTTGCCTCGCCATGCCGCCCACCCACCGCGGGATGGTCGCGCGGACGCGCCGCGCCGATCTGATCCTCAGCGACTCGGGCGGAGTGCAGGAAGAGGCCTCGGTGCTCGGTGTCCCCCTGCTCATCCTGCGCGACAAGACCGAGCGCCCCGAAGCGATCGCCTGCGGCAACGCACGCCTCGTCGGCACCTCGAGCGAGCGCGTCCTCGCCGAAGTACACGCGCTCGCTGCCGACCACACCGCCCTAGCCTCAATGGGCCGCGCGTCGATGCCGTTCGGTGACGGCCGCCCCGCCCCGCGCATCGCCGCGTTGGTCCGCGAGTGGCTGGTCGAGCGCGATCGCCCACTGATCGCACGGCGCGCCTGATTGACGAAACCACCGCATTTATGCATAGGCCCGCCAGCCAAGCGAGCACGATCGCGACGGCCCCTTCGTCTAGCGGTTAGGACGTCGCCCTCTCACGGCGGTAACACGGGTTCGATTCCCGTAGGGGTCACCAGCGACTTGTCCTTCGTCAGGTAAATTCCTCCGGTTTTTCAGAACGGTAAGATTTCGAAAGACGCAATCGCGGCCGTCCCACTGTTCCATCCTGACAATGACAATAAGCTAACTTTATGGTGACATTGGCTTCCGTCGGCCCGTGGGAAAGAGCGAGAGATCAAGCCGACGTCGGTCCGCCAGCTAGTCTGGGCCCCATCTGCATGCTCATTTTCCGGTGGGGAGCCGCCGCTTCACGCCAAGCAGCCCGGCACGCCAACAAGAAGCTCGGTCACGACCGGGCATTTCATTCTGGCTTTTGCGTTGTCACCGACGCAGATTCTTGGATGGCGACTCGGGATCGGCAAACCTCGGTCCCAGGCCGCCTCTAGCGCGGCAACGGAAACCGGTATGCGATCGGCCTCGCGCCCAACGCAGCCGATGCTGGTCTGCAGCTGAGCTCATCGGGAAGTCCGTTGCAAGCCGTCGCTCACAACGAACGCCGTCCAGATGATGGCGAGGTGCGAAATCAGCGGTGTGCCCTCAATTCAATTGGGTTCGCCTTGCTGGCAGGATAGTCGCTATTTGTCATATCTCGCCATTGCCCGCTCATTTTTGCACATTGAGCGGGCTAGGTGAGATAGAGGCCCGCAGTCGCCAAGCAGCTCTCCGCTGCCTCGCCGCTCCCGGCTAAACTTGCCGCCGCCCAAAGCCCGCTCGCCGGCGGCATCAGGTCCGTCCAAGTTCGAGATACATAGCCTGAGGGTTGGAGCCGCCCTTCTATGGTCCCCGGCAACCGCGCTCACGAGCGATCGACACCCACGTCGCGTACCTGCGAGCCCGGCTGGAGCTATATCCGGGGCTGACAACGAGAGCTTCAACGGGTCGCTTCGCGACGAACTACTCAACGGCGAGATCTTCTACTGCCTCGCCGAGGCCAAGGTGCTCATCGAAGCCTGGCGGCGTCATTACAATACCGTCCGCCCGCACAGCAGCCGCGGCTATCGACCGCCGGCCCCGGAAGCCGTTCCATCGCCAGTGCCGTCCTCCGGTTCCGCTTCGCTTCACCTCCGGCCAACCCTGGCGATGGAGGCAATCATGCACGAACAATCAAGCTGGACCACTCGCTGGGGGCCGGTCAGTCGAAGCTGCCATTGCCCGCCTCGATCGCGCCACCCGAGGCCCGGAAATTCTCAGCGACGGCAAAGCGGGTGGCGCGATCATCGCCAGCCGGCGCATCCGAACCT
>JANMWM010000151.1:0-2756 GCA_031394005.1 Sphingomonas sp. | reverse complement strand
CACAGACGTCCCCTTGATATCCGTCTTGCTTCACCCGCTGAAGAGCCGGCCTCTGTGCAGATCGATGCGCGGGCCGAAGCAAACATAGTGCCTGAATTATGGAAGCATGGGAAATACCTTTACAAGTCCGCCATAGGCCGTGCGCGCAGTTGGCCAAGGTGGTGAAAGCGGACGCCATCCTTTACAGGCGGTCTCTTCCTTGTCCTTCCGCTTGCGCAAATAACTCTCTCGGCGATATCGTTTCGGCGCCTTGGCAACGAGCGTGCGCCTGGGGTCGCCAAGCGAATATCAGGGGGACGTACCCATACAATCGTCGAGGAAGGCCTTGAGCCAGCCTGCGACTCGATTACAGTCGTTGGGTTCTTTGAGCGAATTAATTGCCGTGTCGGTGTCGTTCAATTGGTCGCGCCGTAGCTCGATCAACGCAGCAGCGTACTGAGGGTCAAACTCGGGATGGAACTGGAAAGAGATCGCTGGCTGGTCGTCATATCTCAGCGCGCCGATGTCACAAAAGTCGCTGCCTGCCAGAACTGTCGAGCAGGGCGGCTTGTCGACCACCTGATCCTGATGTGAAATTGGCACGCGGATCAAGCCGCTACCTTTGTCCATCCACGACGCGTGCTCGAATAACCGGTATTCCTGCAGCCCGATGCCCCAGCCCTTGTCGGACTTCACCACGCGGCCGCTGAACGCCTCAGCCATGATCTGATGGCCGAAGCAAATACCGATCAGTCGCGCCTTGCCCTTCGCCTCCCGAAGGAATTGCATCAAATTGGGGATCCACGACAGGCTGTCGTAAGCGCCGGCGGCCGAGCCCGTGACCAGGTAGGCAGGATGGTCCTGCGGATCGCCGGGCAAGAAGCCCTTGGTGACGTCGTAGCTGTCGCCCACATAATCACTGCCGAGCAGCCGCCGGAACATGTCTGGATAAGTGCCGAAGCGAGGATGCAGCGAGGTCGGCGGCGCCCCGGTCTCAAGAATGGTGACTTTCAAGCTGGCAACGTACCCGCCATCGCCCAGGCAAGCACCTGGCGGGCAGCAACGGCATCGAACGGAAGGGGATTGCCGCCCGCGGATGGGTCGGCCTCGGCCATCTGCGCGAGACGATCGAGCTGATCGTCGGTCACTCCAATGTCCCGCAGCGCGTGCGGAATCGATAGGTCTTCGCGCAATTGAAGAACCCACTTAAACAGCGCGTCGAACGACGCATGCGGGAGACCGGCAAAGCCGGCGAGCCTCGCCAGGCGCTCGTCGATCGCGGAGCGGTTATAGGCGAGCACATAGGGCATGAGCACCGCATTGGTAAGACCATGATGGGTCTTGTACAAAGCGCCAATCGGGTGCGACAGCGCGTGCATCCCGCCGAGTCCCTTCTGGAAGGCCGTTGCCCCCATCGAAGCGGCGATCAGCATGCCACCCCTGGCATCTAGATCGCTGCCGTCGAGCACCGCTTTGGCCAGCCAATCGTGAACGAGCTTGACGCCTTCAACCGCAATACCGTCGGCTATGGGATGAAAACGAGGAGAGCAGTAGGCTTCAAGGCAATGCGCCAGCGCGTCCATCCCGGTCGCAGCAGTGACGTGCGCCGGCAGCCCGATCGTCAGTTCAGGATCGAGAATGACGATTGCCGGCATCATCCGCGGGTGGAAGATGATCTTTTTTAACTGCTCGGCCTCGTCGAGAATGACTCCAGCTCGACCAACCTCCGACCCGGTCCCAGCCGTGGTCGGCACGGCTATTATTGGTGCGATACCGTCGGGATCGGCTCGCGACCACCAGTCCTCTCGGTCTTCGAAATCCCACAGCGGGCGGCTCTGGCCCGACATGAACGCAATGACCTTGCCGACATCGAGCGCGCTGCCGCCGCCAAAGGCAATCACCCCGTCGTGCGAACCGCTGGCATAGGCGGCGACACCAGCATCAATGTTCGATCCGACCGGGTTTGGTTCGATGTCACTGAAGACTTTAGTCGGAATATCCGACTGCGTGTTGGCCGCGACGGCGGCGCGGATAAAGGGCATTTTGGCGAGAGCAGGATCGGTTACCAGCAGCGGTCGGCTCATGCCAAGCGATCGACAGGCGTCGGCCAACTCGGCGATCCTCCCCGCGCCGAAGCGAATAGTCGTCGGGAAATTCCAGTTCGTCGCCGGTAACGTCATCACGGCATCCTCAGATGAATGGATTTCGCGCGGGTGACGCTCTCGTAGCCGTATCTTCCAAGCGATGCGCCCCGCCCGCTGTCCTTGGTGCCTGTCCAGGCCAGCGCCGCATCGAGATAGTCGCAGCGGTTCGCAAAAACCGTGCCGACCTCAAGTTCAGAAGCAAGCCGTTCACCCGCCTCGACGTCGCTCGTCCATACCGACGCGGTCAACCCGTAAGGCGAATCGTTCATTAGCCGGACCGCCTCCTTATCCGTCCTAACGGGCATGAGGCCTACGACCGGGCCGAAGGTCTCATTTCGCATCACGTCCATGCCATGATGAACGGCGGTGAGAACCTGCGGCATCAGATAAGCACTCCCGGGGTTGTCAGCCCGAAACAAATGCCGTTCGATGTGCGCCTTGGCACCTGCGCCAATAGCATCGGCGACTTGACGCCGGACCTGTGCGGCAAGGCGCGCACTCGACATCGGACCAAGGCTGGTATCGGGATCCAGCGGGTTGCCGAGACGGTATCCGCGCACGCCGTCGACGAACTTGTCCAGGAAAGGCTGCCACACCTGTTCATCGACATAGATCCGCTCGACGCCGCAGCAG
>JANMWM010000130.1:0-2349 GCA_031394005.1 Sphingomonas sp. | reverse complement strand
GCCCTATGCGACCCGCCTCGCCGCGGTCGTGGCCAGCCTCGCGAGCCGCGTAACCCTCGGGCCGCAATCACCCAAGCTGATGGCCGGCACCGGTAAGGACGAGACCCACCTGATCGTGCTCGCCACCGGCGATCGCGGCCTCGCGGGTGCGTTCAACAGCAACATCGTCCGCGCCGCGCGCCGCAAGGCCGAACAGCTCGAGGGCGAGGGCAAGACCGTCCTCTTCTACATCGTCGGTCGCAAGGGACGCCCGGTGATCGCTCGCTTCTACCCCAGCGGGATCATCGCCCAGCATGACACTAGCGCGATGAAGGCCCCGGCCTACACCGACGCGCTGGCGATTGCCGAGGATGTGACCCAGCGCTTCCTCGCCGGCCAGTTCGACGTCGCGCACCTCGCATACGCCAACTTCCGCTCGACCCTTTTGCAGGAGCCGACGGTCGACCAGATCATCCCCGTCGCCCCTACCGCCGCGCCAGCAAACGACAAGGTCGCCGCCGCTGCCGCGATCGAATATGAGCCTGACGAGGAAACCATCCTCGCGGCGCTGCTGCCCAAGAATATCGCGATTCAGATCTATCGTGCGCTGCTCGAGAACCAAGCCGGCTTCTACGGCTCGCAGATGACCGCCATGGACAACGCCACGCGCAATGCCGGCGACATGATCAAGAAACTCGCGATCATCTACAACCGCCAACGCCAGGCCGCGATCACCACCGAACTGGTCGAAATCATCTCGGGCGCCGAAGCGCTCTAACCGCACAGCCAGCCAAGGAAACCGACATGGCCACCGCCGCCCCCACCGCTCCCACCCAGACGAGTAACCTCGTCGGCCGCATCGCGCAGGTCATCGGCGCGGTTGTCGACGTCGCGTTCGACGGCGAACTGCCGCCGATCTTGGGCGCGCTTGAGACCGACAATAACGGCAACCGCCTCGTCCTCGAGGTCGCCCAGCACCTCGGCGAGAACATGGTCCGCACCATCGCCATGGACGCGACCGAGGGCCTCACCCGCGGCCAAACCGTGACCGACACCGGCTCGCAGATCCGCGTCCCTGTCGGTCCCAAAACATTGGGCCGCATCATGAACGTCATCGGCGAGCCGATCGACGATCGCGGCCCGATCGGCTCCGACCTCTCCGCCCCGATCCACGCCGAAGCACCGCTGTTCGTCGACCAGTCGACTGAGAGCGCGATCCTCGTCACCGGGATCAAGGTAATCGACCTCCTCGCGCCCTATGCGCGCGGCGGCAAGATCGGGCTGTTCGGGGGCGCCGGGGTCGGCAAGACCGTGCTCATCCAGGAACTGATTAACAACATCGCCAAGGGCCACGGCGGCGTCTCGGTGTTCGCCGGCGTCGGCGAGCGCACCCGCGAGGGCAATGATCTCTACCACGAGTTCCTCGATGCTGGCGTCATCGCCAAGGACGCCGACGGCAACCCGACCCCCGAGGGCTCAAAGGTCGCGCTCGTGTTCGGCCAGATGAACGAGCCGCCGGGAGCGCGCGCCCGCGTCGCGCTGTCGGGCCTGACCCAGGCCGAATATTTCCGCGACGTCGAAGGCCAGGACGTCCTCTTCTTCGTCGACAACATCTTCCGCTTCACCCAGGCTGGCTCGGAAGTGTCGGCGCTGCTCGGCCGCATCCCGTCGGCGGTGGGTTACCAGCCGACGCTGGCCACCGACATGGGCCAGCTGCAGGAGCGGATCACCTCGACCAACAAGGGTTCGATCACCTCGGTTCAGGCGATTTACGTCCCCGCCGACGATCTCACCGATCCGGCCCCGGCGGCGTCGTTCGCCCATCTCGACGCGACGACGACGCTCAATCGCGCCATCTCGGAGCTCGGCATTTACCCGGCGGTCGATCCGCTCGACTCAACCTCGCGCGTGCTGACCGTCGCCGTCGTCGGACAGGAGCATTACGACACAGCCCGTCGCGTGCAGGAGACGCTGCAGAAGTACAAGTCGCTGCAGGACATCATCGCCATCCTCGGAATGGACGAGCTGTCGGAAGAGGATAAGCTGATCGTCGCCCGCGCGCGCAAGATCCAGCGCTTCCTCAGCCAGCCGTTCCACGTCGCCGAAGTGTTCACCGGCATCCCCGGCAAGTTCGTCCAGGTCGAGGACACTGTGAAGTCGTTCAAGGCGGTCGTCGAGGGCGAGTATGACCATCTCCCCGAGTCGGCCTTCTACATGGTCGGCGGGATCGACGAGGCGGTCGCCAAGGCCGAGAAGATGGCGCAGGACGCCTGATCATGGCCGCCTTACTCCATTTCGAACTCGTCACGCCGGAGAGACTGGTCCGCTCCGAGGACGTCAACATGGTGGTCGTCCCCGGCAGCGAGGGCG
>JANMWM010000105.1:0-9669 GCA_031394005.1 Sphingomonas sp. | reverse complement strand
GCGCCGCTTCGACCTAGATCCGCACCGGGTGCGCCGGATCGGTGCCCATCTCGATCGTCAGTTTCTTGAGGCCATCGACGATCGAGTCGGCGATGCGGCCGTCGATCCCGGCGAGCTTGAGCACCCAATTGGCCCGCTTGTGGACCATCTCGCGAATCAGTTCCTCATTGGCGTCGAGCGCGCGCGCCATCCAGCGGATTGCAGCCTCGAGCAGCGGCACGTGGCGGTCCTCGTTGATCGCGCTTGCCAGCGCGTGGCCGAACAGCGGAGCGACCTCCATTTTCTTGAGCCGCGCCGAGATCGCGCCCTTGACAACCCCCCCTAATCGCTCGTCGTCGAGACTCTCGGCCAAATCCCCGATCAACCGCGACGTCCCACGCCGGATCCGCGTCTCCTCGCCCTGCGGTGCCTGGAGGAACCTCCCCGCCGCCCCGGCAAGGTCGATATTCCGCATCCGCCGCGCGACCACTGGCGCGATCAGGAAGTTTTCCTTGAGAAAATTCGCCAGCGCCTCGCCGATGCGGTCCTTGTTGCGTGGAATGATCGCAGTGTGCGGGATCGGCAGACCGAGCGGATGGCGAAACAGCGCGGTGACCGCGAACCAGTCGGCCATTCCGCCGACCATCCCCGCCTCGGCGAACGCCTTGACCCAGCTCGCGGCTGGGTAAGCGTACTCGAGCGCCCGAGCCGCGACGAACAGCAGCGCCATCACAACCAGCAAGCCAGTCGCGACGACCTTCATACCCACCGCGCCCGGCTGGGCTGGGTTGAAACGAGACAGAGGACGCCGAGCCATGCGCGCTTCTTACGGGAGCGACGGCGCGCTTGTCACTCCGCCGGCAGGGGCGCGGGTGTCGGCATCGGCCCATGCTCCTCGCCATTGTCGATCAGCTTGGTGAAGCGCCGCCCGACCCACGCCTCGATATCGAGCGCAATCGAGAAGAAAGCCGGAACCATCAACAGGGTCAGCACGGTCGACAGAATCAGTCCGCCCATCACGGTGATCCCCATCGGCTGGCGGAAACTCCCGTCGCCGCTCAGCGACAGCGACACGGGGATCATCCCTGCGACCATTGCCACCGTGGTCATGACGATCGGCTGCGCGCGCTTGTGCCCCGCCTCGGTGATCGCCTCGAGGTTGGACATGCCATGCTCGATCATCTCGACTGCGAAATCGATCAGGAGGATCGAGTTCTTGGCGACGATCCCGAACAGCATCAGGATGCCGATGAATACTGGCATCGACAGCGGCTGCCCAGCGATATGCAACGCAATCCCGGCACCCAGCGGAGCGAGAAGCAGCGCGCCCATGTTGACGAACGGCGACAGAAAACGGCGATAGAGCAGGATCAGCACCGCGAAGACGAGGAGGATGCCGGATACAAGCGCCACGAGGAAAGAGAAGACCAGCTCGCCCTGCCACTTCTGATCGCCAAGCTCGAGCTTGGCGATGCCGTGGGGCAAATTCTTGACCGAAGGCAGCGCATTGATCTGCTTCCACGCATCGCCCGAGACCGCGCCCGGAGCAAGGTCGGCGCCGATCGCGATCCGTCGCACCTGGTTCGTCCGCTGGACCACCGCCGGACCGGCGCCGAAGCCGATGTCGGCGACCGCTTTCAGCGGTACCGAGCCGCCAGAAGCGGTCGGCACGGGAAGGTTCTCGAGCGTCGCCAGGTCGCGCCGGTCATTGGGTGACAGCGCCACCGTGATCGGCACCTGCCGATCGGACAGCGAGAATTTCGCGCTGTTTTGCGCGATATCGCCGATCGTCGCGATGCGGATCGTCTGCGACAGAGCGCTGGTCGTCACGCCAAGGTCGGCGGCGAGATCGAAGTGCGGCTTGATCGTAATCTCCGGCCGCACCTGGTCGCCCGAAACGCGCGGCGCGCGGATCAGCGGGACGCGCTGCATCTCGGCCGCGATGCGTTCGGCGGTCTGCTGCAATACGACCGGGTCTGACCCGCCAAGAAACAGCATGACGTCGCGCGACGCGCCGCCGGGACCGCCCATGCCATTGGCCAGCACCGTCACCTGCGCATCGGGGATGGCGGCAAGCTTGGGCGCGAGTTCGCGCTCGATCGTAAAGCTCGGCCGCTTGCGATCGCGCTTAAGCACGACGTTCAGGTACGACGAACTGACATAGATCCGCTCGAACACGCGATCGACATCGGGGTCGGCCTCGATAATCGCCGCGGCACGATCAGCGACCGCTTCGGTCTCTGCCAGTGTCGACCCCGGCGCCAAGCGCACGTTGACGTTAGAAAAATTGTCGTTGGTCTTGGGCTGGAAAGTGATCGGCAGCGTCATCAACGAGACGACGGTCGCGACCATCGCTAGCTGCGCCAGGACCACCATCCAGATCCGATGATCGAAACGATAAGCCATTAAGCTGCCCATTCGCCCTGGGTGATCGGCGCGGTAGCGTTCGGCGTGCGAAGTATCGAGACTCCAGCGCAGCAGCCCGAGATAGCGCTCCATCGATTTACCCGCGGCGTGTTCCTGCGTGCCATGCGATTTCAGGAAATATGCAGCGATCAGCGGTGTGATCATGCGCGCGACGAGCAGGCTCATCAACACCGAGACGACCACGGTGTAGCCGAAGCTCTTGAAGAACTGGCCCGATATACCCGGCATCAACGCGACGGGCAGAAACACCGCAACGATCGACATCGTGGTCGCCAAGACTGCAAGCCCGATCTCGTCAGCGGCATCGATCGACGCCTGATAGGCCGATTTGCCCATTCGCATGTGCCTGACGATGTTCTCGATCTCGACGATTGCGTCATCGACCAGCACCCCGGCGACAAGACTTAGCGCGAGCAACGACATGAAGTTCAGGTTGATGCCAAGCAAACTGATGAACCAGAAGCTCGGGATCGCCGACAGCGGGATGGCAAGCGCCGAGATCGCCGTCGCGCGCCCGTCGCGCAGGAACAGATAGACGACCAACACGGCGAGCAACGCGCCCTCGATCAGCGCTTCCCGTGACGAGCGATACTGCGACTTTGTATAGTCGACGGTGTTCGAGATTTCCGAGAACCGGATCCGCGAATCTTCGGCCTCGATCTTGTGCAGCTCTTTCCACACCCCGTCGTAAACGGTCACTTCCGAGCTGCCCTTGGAGCGGACGATGTTGAAGCTGATGACCTGGCGGCCGTGGAGCTTGGCAAGCGTGCGCTGCTCCGAATAGCTATCCTCGACCTGGGCAATATCGGCGAGCCGCACCGTTCGTTCGCCACCGACCGCGATCTGAGTTTGGGACAGGTCATACGCGGTCTTGGCGTTGCCAATCACGCGCACCGCCTGCTCCGAACCGGCAATCTCCGCCCGACCGCCGGTGGCGTTGAGATTGACTTGGCGGAGCTGCGTATTGACCTGAGCGGCGGTAATCCCCTGGGACTGGAGTGCGGCGGGGTTCAGCACAACGCGAATCTGGCGGTCGACTCCGCCTTCGCGCGACACGCTCGCCACTCCCGCCAGCGCTCGAAGGCGGCGCGACACGTCATTGTCGACGTACCACGACAGCTGTTCGAGCGTCATGGCGTGGGTCTCCGCCGCGACGAACACGATCGCGTTGCCCGACCCGTCGGCACGTTGGATTTGAGGCTCCAATATTCCTTCGGGAAGGTCGCTACGAACTTGGGAGATGGCATCGCGCAGATCATTGATCGCGCGGTCGATCGGGGTGCCGATCTTGAACTGGACGATCGTCTGGCTATTACCTTCGCGGACCGAGCTGTCGACCTCGTCGATCCCGTTCACGGCGCGCGCGGCCGCCTCGATCTTCTGGGTGACCTGGGTCTCCATCTCGGCCGGCGCGGCGCCCGGCTGCGAGACGGTGATGACCGCTGCCGGGAAATCGATGTCGGGGAAATTGGTGATCGTCATCCGACTGAAGGCCAGCAATCCCGCCAGCATCAGCGCGATGAACAGGACGATCGGCGGCACCGGGTTCTTGATGCACCATGAAGAAATATTGCGGAATCTCATGATTTTCGCTTCCCGGTGGGGCGATTAACGTCGCGGCGCCGCAGCGCGGACCGGGGCGACCTTCTGCCCCGGGTTAAGGAACGGCCCGGCTGACTGGATGACGGCTTCTTGTCCGCTGAGCCCGGCGGCGATGGTCACGCCGCTGTCAGTGATCGTGCCGACCTTGATGTCGCGCCGCTCGACCAGGCCGCGCGCTCCGACGATCAGGACATAATTGCCCTTTTCGTCACTCAGCACGGCACTTTGCGGCAGCATCGGCGCGGTCGTCGCGCCCGCCGCGATCGACACTTCGGCGAACCCGCCGGGGCGGATCGCGGAGCTATACGGAATGGCGACCTTGACTTGACCCTGGCGCGTCTGGGGGTCGATGACCGGCGAAACTTGCCACACCGATCCCGCGACCGACTGGTGCAATCCCAGCGGGGTGACCGTCGCCGGCATCCCGATATGGATTTGCGCCAGATCCTGCTGCGCGAGCGAGGCCCGCATTTCCATTTCGCCACCCAGCGCCAGCCGAAACAACGCGCCCGACGCCGGACTGACGATCTGCCCCACCTCGATCGATCGCGACAGGATCAGCCCCGGGGTCGGCGCGCGAATATCAAGCTGACCGATCTGCGCGCGCGTCGCGCCGAGCTGGGCCTGGGCGACGCGCACCTGTGCCGCAGCGGCGTCGCGAGCGGCGCGCTTGGCGTCGAGGTCAGCCTTCGACACAAACCCGCCCCCGGCCAGCGCCTGAGCGCGCGAAAGGTTGGACTGAGAAAGCGCGGCATTGGCCTGTGCCGCCGACACTTGCGCGGCGAGCTGCGCGGCAGTCTCCGCCTGGACCGAGCGGTCGATCGTTGCCAATATCTGCCCCGCGCTCACCCAGCTGCCGGCATCGACCAGCACACGCGTGACCCGCCCGCCCTGCCCGGCGACCCCGACTGGCTGGTCGCGACGGGCGGCCAGCGCGCCCGACGCCGTCACCGTGCGGGCCACCGCCGACAGTCCAGGGACAATCACGCTTACCGTCGGGATCTGCCCGCCCTTGCCGCCGTCGGCAGCGGCCTGCACCGGCGCGTCGTTGCGCTTGCCGCGGTTCATCATCATCGCCAGCGCCACTGCCGCGACAACCAGTGTGATCACGACAGCGACCACGATGATGTTCCGCCGCCGGTTCGTCCGGTCGACGACCACTAGCCTGTCCGAGCCTTCGAAGCGGATCTCGCGATTCATATCGATCTTTCTCAAGCGTCCCTGGCCTTGGCCCGTGCTGAACCGTCACCGCTGTGTTAGCTGGATAAGTCAGTTACGGCAACTGACCTGACACACCGTGCTGCCAAAAGCATTTTTCGACCAACGGCGGCACTCGTGTTACGAACTGGCGTTACGGTTCCAATTGGGACTGGGCTGTCGATCGAACAAGGGGACTATCATGCTTGGAGCGCACGGAATCCTGGGCTGGATCATCATCGGCGGGCTGGCCGGGCTGATCGTCAAGGCGTTGATGCCGGGTCGCGACCCGGGCGGGTGCATCATCACCATCCTGCTGGGCATCGCCGGCGCGGTGGTCGCAGGCTATCTCGGCCAGTTGCTCCACCTTTATGGACCCAACGACGCGGTCGGCTTCATCGGCGCGATTGTCGGCGCGTTTATCATCCTGCTCGTCTATCGCCTGATCGCGGGTCGCCGCCAGCTCTGACGGCTCGCCACGGTTCACAATCCAGCCATCACGCCGCGCCCAACGGGCAGTGTCGCATGGGGAGAAGATGATGAACAGACTGATGGCCGCACTGATGGTCAGCACGCTCGCGTTGCCGATGTCGGCGACCGCGCAGGTCACGACGACGCTCGCGCAACCGATCACCGGCACCCGCCTCGATATCAGCGCGACGGGCGAGGTCACGCGCGTCCCCGATATCGCGACCATCTCCGCCGGCGTCACCACCCAGGCGCCGACCGCGGTCGAGGCGATCAGCCAGAACGCCACCCGAATGGAACGCGTCCGCGCGGCGTTGAAGCGCGCGGGCATTGCCGACCGCGACATCCAGACTACGTCGATCAACCTTTCGCCGCAATATCGCTATGTCGAGAACCAGTCCCCGGTGCTGACCGGCTATCAGGCGTCGAACCAACTCCGTGGGCGCTTCCACGATATCCGCGCGTCGGGCAAGATCCTCGACGCGCTGGTCGGTGAGGGAGCCAACCAGATCAGCGGACCGAACCTGTCGATCGAGCATCCCGAGGTCGCGCTCGACGAGGCGCGCACCAAGGCGGTCGCCGCCGCCCGCGCCCGCGCCGACCTCTACGCTCGAGCACTCGGCATGCGCGTTGTGCGGGTCATTTCGCTCAGCGAAAGTGGCGGCTACTCTCCGCCCCCGCCTATGCCGATCATGGTGGCGCGCGCGCAGATGGCCGAGGCCAAAACTTCGGTCGACCCCGGAGAACAGCAGCTCCAGATCAGCGTCGCGATTACCTTCGAGCTGCAATAAACAAACGAAAGAGGCCGCGCGGTCATTCCGCGCGGCCCCCCTTACCCGATCAAGACTAGTCTAGCGGACCGAACCGCGACGAACCAGATTGACCACCGCGAGCAGAACCACTGCACCGAGCAGCGACCACAGGAACGCGTTGATGCTTAGCGGAGCGCCGTTGAGGCCCTCCTTGTTGAAGATGAAGTTGGCGATGACCGAGCCGACGATGCCGACGATGACATTGAGGACAATACCCTGCTGACCATCGGTCCGCATGATCATGCTCGCCAGCCAGCCACAGATGCCACCGATGACGAGCCAAATGATGATACCCATGATGCGTTCCCTCCTGTTCATGGTCGTCCGAGGACGACCCTCCGGCACCAAGACGCGCGATGCCCGCATCTTGTTCCGCATCGGGGACGCTGTGTCTAGTGTCGGGTTCGAAGCGACTCTTTCGAGCCGCTCCGGTCAATAGCGCTGCTGGCGCTCATACTGGTCGCGGTAATGTTTGATCCGCGTTACGCGCAGGCCGGGCATTCCGCTGCGGTCGACCGCGCGCTGCCAACTGGTGAACTCCTCTAGGCTGAGCGTGTAGCGCTGACACACCTCGTCGACGCTGAGCAGCCCGCCGGCGACCGCGGCGACGACCTCGGCCTTGCGCCGCACAACCCAGCGCGTGGTCTGCGCGGGCGGCAGCGAATCGAGCGTCAGCGGTTCGCCGAGCGGACCGATGACCTGCGCTGGCCGGAATTTCTGGTTCTCAAGCATTCCGTTCTAGACCCTCATGACCTGTTGCCGTGCCATCGGATTAACGCCCGCGCTTGAAGATAAACGTAAGGCGGCTGGTAAATGTCGGCATCACTGTTCCTTACCTTCGCTTAACCCTGTCTTGTCGAACGTGCCGTTCCTTGCGAAAGCCCCCCCGAGCTCCGTCGCCGCATCGCGCCATCCCGGCTCGCCCGAGAGATAGCGCGCCACAATTTCAGATCGCCGCACGGCCTTCGAGACCCCCCCAACGAGCAGCGCGAGCACGTCGCGATCATCGAGCGCGCCGCCGCCATCCGCTTCAAACCTGCCATCCAAACGTGACAACGACGAATCTCTCACTGCCCTCTATCCCTCCTTGGCTAGACCAACAGGGTGAACATCGGGTAAAGGCGCGCTCTTATGTCAGCCCAGTCCTCGATCGATTTCGGCCTGCTCCGGCCCGCCGCAGAGGCGCGCATCGTTGTCGCCATGTCGGGCGGGGTCGACAGCTCGGTCGTCGCCGCGCTCGCCGCCAGGACCGGGGCCGAAGTCATTGGCGTCACGCTTCAGCTCTACGATCATGGGGAATCCCTGAAGCGCAGCGGTTCGTGTTGCGCGGGGCAGGACATTTATGATGCGAAAACCGTCTGCGACCGGCTCGGCATTGCGCATTATGTCCTCGACTATGAAAGCCGCTTCCGCACTGGCGTGATCGATCGGTTCGCCGATGAATATGCCGCCGGACGTACGCCGGTCCCCTGCTCGCTGTGCAATCAGGGGGTAAAGTTCACCGATCTCGTAGCGTTTGCGCGCGAGCTTAGCGCGGATTGCCTCGCAACCGGCCATTATGTTCGCCGCGTGATTAGCGAGGCTGGCCGCGCGCAGCTGTGGCGCGGGGCAGACCCGGCGCGCGACCAGAGCTACTTTCTTTACGGCACCACCGCCGAGCAACTCGACTTCCTGCGTTTCCCGCTCGGCGACCTGCCCAAGAGCGAGGTCCGCCGCCTCGCCGTCACCGAAGGGCTGGTCGTCGCCGCCAAGCCCGACAGCCAAGACATCTGCTTCGTACCCGACGGCGACTATGCCGTGCTGGTCAAGCGCCTTCGCCCCGAAACCGCCGCGCCGGGCGCTATTGTCGACCTCGCCGGAAACGTCCTCGGTCGGCATGACGGAGTCGTACACTTCACCGTCGGCCAGCGCCGCGGGATCGAGATCGGCGGGCAGCCCGAGCCGCTCTATGTCGTGCGAATCGACCCCGCGACACGCCAATTGATCGTTGGACCACGCGCCGCGCTGGCGGTCGCCGCGGCACGCGTCGACGCGCTCAACTGGCTTGGTGAACGTCAGCGCAACATTAAGGCCAAGGTCCGCTCGCTCGCCCGTCCGGTCGATGCGGTCTGGGACGGTCAATGGCTAAGCTTCGTGGTAAATGAGTATGGTGTTTCGCCCGGGCAGTCGGCGGTGTTTTACGATGAAGAGAGGCTGATCGGCGGCGGAACGATTGCCGAGACTCGTCCGGCCCTCGCTGAAGTAGCCTGACCGCAAGTTTTCCTTAACGCGTCGGGCAACATCCTACCCCCGGGACCCGGGAGGACCAATTCATGTTAAAACGCCTGTTGCGCAACGAACGCGGCGCCAATGCCATCGAATATGCGCTCATCGCCGGGCTAATCGCGACCGCCGCCGTGGCAGCGTTCATTAACTTGGGGTCGAACATCAACAACATGTATGCGACCGTCTCGAACAATCTCGGCTGATCGCCTAACGTCGCCCGATCGATCAGCGCGAGGCGACTTCATGACCAATTACCAACTCGTCGACGTGTTCGGCAACAATCCCTGTTCAGGCAATCCGCTGCCCGTCATCGCCGGAGCCGAGGATCTGCCGACCGAGGAGATGCAGCGAATCACCCGCTGGTTCGGTTATTCCGAGACGGCTTTCCTCCTTTGCCCGACAGACCCCGCAGCCGATTACCGCGTCCGCATTTTTACCCTCGATCGCGAGCTGCCCTTCGCGGGACATCCGACGCTGGGCAGCTGCCACGCGTGGCTCGAGGGCGGGGGCGTGCCCCGCCGGTCCGACCGCATCGTCCAACAATGCGGCGCCGGTCTCGTTGAACTTCGCCGCAGCGGCGACGAGCTCGCGTTCGCCGCCCCGCCCTTGATCCGCTCGGGGCCCGTTACCAACACCGACCTCGCGGCGATTACCGATTTCCTGTCGATCGACTGCGCCGCTGTGGTCGATGCGCAGTGGGTCGACAACGGCCCCGGCTGGGTCGCGGTGATGCTGGCGTCGGCGGACGAGGTATTGGCCCTCGCCCCACCCTCGATCTGGCCGCGGCGCACCGAGCTCGGCATCGTCGGTGCCCACCCGCCCGGAGACACGGCCGCCTCCGAACTCCGCTCCTACGTCCGCGGCGCGCATCGCAATAGCGTCGAGGACCCGATCACCGGCAGCCGCGCGCTGTGCCCTG
>JANMWM010000096.1:0-1943 GCA_031394005.1 Sphingomonas sp. | reverse complement strand
CAAGCGCACCACCTCGGTCTCCCACCCCTCGTCGCGCGCCTCGGCAAAGGCGAACAGCGGCAAATCGGGCACCCCCTTCAACGCGCGTGAGTCCCACAATGCCCCCCGCCGATCGAGCCCGATCGACCGGAACGCATCGGCCTCGGCGAGCTTCTCGACCGACGCGACATTGGCCCCCGAGCGACGCCGCAACTCCTCGACGCTGGCGTAGGGAGTATCCCCCCGCGCCCCAACCACCCGCGTCGCCGCATCGAGCCTGAGCCCTTCGACCATCCGCAGCCCCAGCCGAAGCGCTCCTGCCTCCAGCGTACAATCCCAGCCGCTGCAGTTCACATCCACCGCCCGCACCTCGACCCCATGATCCTTTGCATCGCGAACGATCTGCGCCGGGGCGTAAAACCCCATCGGCTGCGAGTTCAAAAGCGCGCACGCAAATCCCGCCGGATACTTCCACTTCAACCAGCTCGACACATAGACCAAGTGCGCGAAACTCGCCGCGTGGCTCTCGGGAAAGCCATATTCGCCGAACCCCTTGATCTGGTCGAAACAGCGCTGCGCGAACTCGGGATCATAGCCGCGCTCGACCATCCGCCCGACCATTTTCTCCTGCAGCAATTCGATCGTCCCGCGCGACCGGAACGTCGCCATCGCCTTGCGCAACTGGTTCGCCTCGGCGGGCGAGAATTTCGCCGCATCGAGCGCGATCTTCATTGCCTGCTCCTGGAAGATCGGCACCCCCAGGGTACGCCCCAAAATCTTCTCCAATTCATCCGCCTCGCCATGCTCGGGCGCCGGACACGGAAAGGTCACCGGTTCACGCCCCTGCCGCCGCTTGAGGAACGGGTGCACCATGTCCCCCTGGATCGGCCCCGGCCGGACGATCGCCACTTCGATGACGAGATCGTAAAAGCACCGCGGCTTCAACCGCGGCAGCATGTTCATCTGCGCCCGGCTCTCGACCTGGAACACGCCGAGCGAATTCCCCTTGCACAGCATGTCATACACCCCCGCCTCCTCGCGCGGCACGCTCGCCAGCTCCCACCGCTCGCCATGATGCGCCGCGATCAAATCGAACGCCTTTCGAATACAGGTCAGCATTCCCAGCGCGAGCACGTCGATCTTGAGGATCCCCAGCTCTTCGATGTCGTCCTTGTCCCACTCGATGAAGGTGCGATCCGCCATCGCCCCATTGCCCACCGGCACCGTCTCGATCAGCGGCCGCTCGGTCAGGATAAACCCGCCGACATGCTGCGACAGATGGCGCGGCATCCCGATCAGCTGGCTAGCCAGCGCCACCACCCGCCGCAAATGCGGATCGGCAAAATCGAGCCCCGCCTCGCCGACCCGTTCCTCGGCAATATCGGCCTCCATGCCCCCCCAGTGGGTCGCCGCGATCGCCGCGGTCACATCGTCGCTAAGCCCCATCACCTTGCCGACCTCGCGGATCGCCGAGCGCGGCCGATAATGGATCACCGTCGCCGCGATCCCGGCGCGGTCGCGGCCATATTTCTGATAGATGTGCTGGATCACCTCCTCGCGCCGCTCATGCTCGAAATCGACGTCGATATCAGGCGGCTCCTTGCGCTCTTCCGAGATGAACCGCTCGAACAATAGCGAGTTGGTCGACGGATCGACCGCGGTCACCCCGAGGCAGTAACACACCGCGCTGTTCGCCGCCGACCCACGTCCCTGGCACAAGATCGGCGGGTCGAGGCTCCGCGCAAACGCAACGATGTCGTGCACCGTCAGAAAATAGCGCGCGAAATCGAGCTTTTCGATCAGCGCCAGCTCATGCTTCAACTGCTTGATGATCTTCGGCGGCACCCTCTCGCGCCAGTGCCGCGACGCCCCGATCCACGTCAGATGTTCCAATTGCGCCTGCGGAGTCCGCCCCTGCGGCACACTCTCGCGCGGATATTCATATTTCAATTCATCGAGGCTGA
>JANMWM010000293.1:0-2369 GCA_031394005.1 Sphingomonas sp. | reverse complement strand
TGCCCGAAATGGTCGCCGCCGCCGCCGCCGGGTCGCGCCCGGTCGACACCGACATGCCCGCGATCAGCAAGTTCGACGTGCTCCCCGCCCGCCGCCGCAGCGGCCCGTCGGCCTTCCTCACCGTGCAGGAAGGGTGCGACAGATTCTGCACTTACTGCGTCGTGCCCTACACCCGCGGCGCCGAGGTCTCGCGCTCAGCCGCCGTCATCGTCGCCGAGGCCAATGCGCTGGCAACAGGCGGCGCGCGCGAGATCACCCTGCTCGGCCAGAACGTCAATGCGTGGTCGGACGGAAGCGCCGGGCTCGACCATTTAATCCGCGCCATCGCCCGGATCGAGGGCGTCGAGCGCATCCGCTACATGACGTCGCACCCGACCGACATGACCGACGCGCTGATCGCCGCACACGCCGACGTGCCCGAACTGATGCCCTACCTCCACCTCCCCGTGCAGGCCGGCAGCGACCGCATCCTGAAAGCAATGAACCGCAGCCACTCGGCGGATAGCTACCTCCGCACGATCGAGAAAGTGCGCCTCGCCCGCCCCGACATCGCCATCTCGGGCGATTTCATCGTCGGCTTCCCGGGCGAGACCGAGGCCGACTTCGAGGCCACGCTGAACATCATCGACGAGGTCCGCTACGCCGCCGCCTACAGCTTCAAATACAGCCCGCGCCCCGGCACCCCCGCCGCAACCATGCCCGACCAGATCCCCGCCGAGGTGATGGACGAGCGCCTCCAGCGCCTGCAGGCCCGCCTCGCCCACCACAGCCTCGCTTTCAACCGCGCCACCGTGGGCAAGACGACGACCATCCTCATCGACCGCAAGGGCCGCCTTCCCGGCCAGATGATCGGCAAGACCCCGTGGCTCCAGTCGGTGTTCGTCGCGACCGGCGCCGTCATCGGCGACATGGTCGACGTCGTCACCACCGCCGCGCTTCCGAACAGCCTGGCTGGCGTGCTCGTGACTGCAAAGGCCGCCTGAGCATTAGCGCGCGCTTGCACCATCGCCGCACCGCTCTATCTTGTGCGGACATGGGGCAGCGAATCCCCTCATCCGAAAGGCGACCGTACTTGGCTCAACTGCAGGGCTTCGCCTGATGCCCCCGCGCAAGCCCGAATTTAACCCTGCCACCAGCCAGTCGTCGACCGATATGGATAATTTCGGGCGCGCGCGGATGGAGCTGGATTTCGACCAGCCCTATCTGCTTGGCCCCCTGTTCGGCGACTACGACCGCCACTTGGTGATGATCGAGCAGCGCCTTGGGGTGAACATTTCCGCGCGCGGCAATCGCGTGATGATCGACGGCGAACCCGACGCCGCCGCCCGCGCCCGCGACGTGCTGCTCGGGCTCTACAATCGGCTCGACCAGGGCCAGGACGTCGACGCCGCGGCGGTCGAGGCCGTCATCGGCATGGCCAACCAGCCCTCGCTCGACGGCATCATCGCCCCCGAGGTCGCCAACGCCCCCGGCGTGATGATCCGCACGCGCAAGAAGACCATCGTCCCGCGCTCGGCCGTGCAGGCCTCCTACATTGAAGCGCTTGGCCGCGACGACATGATCTTCGCATTGGGACCGGCGGGTACCGGCAAGACCTATCTGGCGGTCGCGCAGGCGGTGCAGATGCTGATCTCGGGCCAGGTCGACCGGCTGATCCTGTCGCGCCCCGCAGTCGAAGCGGGCGAGCGATTGGGCTTCCTCCCCGGCGACATGAAGGAGAAGGTCGACCCCTATCTGCGTCCGCTTTACGACGCGCTCTACGACATGCTCCCGACCGAGCAGGTCGAGCGCCGCATCGCGTCGGGCGAGATCGAGATCGCGCCGATTGCGTTCATGCGCGGCCGCACCCTGAGCGACGCGTTCATAATCCTCGACGAGGCGCAGAACACCACCGCGGCGCAGATGAAGATGTGTCTGACCCGCTTCGGTATGCGCAGCCGGATGGTGATCTGCGGCGACCCCAAGCAGACCGACCTGCCGCGCGGCGTCGATTCAGGCCTCAACGACGCGGTCGACAAATTGGAGGGCATCAAGAGCATCTCGATGATTCGCTTCTCCGCCGCCGACGTCGTCCGCCACCCGCTCGTCGGCAGGATCGTCGAAGCCTATGAGGGGCCCGGCTCGTGATGCTGGATATCGCCATCGACGCCGATGCGGAGTGGGACAGTAGCACCGACTGGGAGCGGCTGGTGCGCGCCGCGGCGACCTCGGCGATTGCCGAGAGCGCCTTCCCGCAGCTCGCCGACGGCCCGCGCAAGGCCGAGCTGTCGGTCCGCCTTGGAAGCGACGAGGAAGTCCGGGCATTGAACGCCAAATGGCGCGGCAAGGACAAGCCCACCAACGTCCTCTCCTTTCCCATGGCCGAACCG
>JANMWM010000059.1:0-8467 GCA_031394005.1 Sphingomonas sp. | reverse complement strand
GGGTGAGCTTGAGGTCGCTGAGGTCGGCCTGGGGGACGAGGTCGAGATAAAGCGAGGGCGTCGTGGGGGCGGCTTCGTGGACCGCGGCGACGACCTGGTGGTACTGCTGCGGGCCGGTGATCGCGAGGACTTGCGGGAAACGCGCGCGAATGACGTCGGCTTCATTGCCCATGCAGCCGGTGACGACAACGCGGCCATTTTCGGCGATCGCCTCGCCGATCGCCTCGAGGCTTTCCTCCTTGGCGCTGTCGAGGAAGCCGCAGGTATTGACCAGCACGACATCGGCGCCGGCGTAGTCGGGCGACATCTGGTAGCCGTCAGCGCGCAGCTTCGTCAGGATGCGCTCGGAGTCGACCAGCGCCTTGGGACAGCCGAGCGAAACCATGCCGACGCGCGGCGGGGATGGAAGGGTGGTTGCCATGGGGACCGGGACCCTTAACCGATTGCCGCATGGAAATCGAGTGCTGCTGCGGTGCAGCAAATATCCGAGCTTAGCGGCTGGTCATCAAGCCCAGCGCTGGCTAGAGTGCATCGTCTCTTTCGCACGATCTCGGACCCTAAACCCATGCGTATAACCATGATCGGCACGGGGTATGTGGGGCTCGTGTCGGGTGCTTGCCTCGCCGACTTTGGGCACGAGGTGACCTGCGTCGACAAGGACGCGGTCAAGATCGCGCTGATCCACGATGGGGTGATGCCGATCTGGGAGCCGGGGCTCGAGGGACTGGTGAAGTTGAACCAGGAGCGCCGGCGGCTCCACTTCACGACCGACCTTGCCGCGGGTCTCGCGGATGCTGATGCGGTGTTCATCGCGGTGGGAACGCCGGCGCGGCGCGGTGACGGTCATGCCGACCTGACCTATGTCTATGCCGCGGTGCGCGAGCTGGCCAAGGCGCTGACGCGGGCCGTGGTAGTGGTGACTAAATCGACCGTGCCGGTCGGAACGGGTGACGAGATTTCGCGGATTCTGAAGGAAGAGGGCGCGCCCGAGGGGACGGTGGTGGCGTCGAATCCCGAGTTCCTGCGCGAGGGCGCGGCGATTGCCGACTTCAAGCATCCCGACCGGATTTTGGTCGGGGCCGAGGATGAGCGCGCGCGCGCGGTGCTGGCGCAGATTTACCGGCCGCTGTTCCTCAACAAGGCGCCGCTGCTGTTTACCGGGCGGCGAACGGCCGAGCTGACGAAGTATGCCGCCAATGCGTTCCTGGCGATGAAGATCAGCTTCATCAACGAGATCGCCGACCTGTGCGAGGCGGTCGGGGCAGACGTGCAGGATGTCGCGCGGGGGATCGGTCTCGACAACCGGATCGGGGCGAAATTCCTTCATGCCGGGCCGGGCTATGGCGGAAGCTGCTTTCCCAAGGACACGCTGGCGCTGCTCAAGACCGCCGAGGATTTCGGAGTGCGGCAGCGGATCGTCAGCACGGTGGTCGAGGTCAATGATGCGCGCAAGGCGGCCATGGCGGACCGGGTGCGCGAGGCGGTCGGCGGGAGCCTGGCGGGCAAGCGGATCGCGCTGCTCGGGCTGACGTTCAAGCCGAACACAGACGACATGCGTGATTCGCCGTCGATCCCGCTGGCGAAGGGGCTGCTGGCGGGCGGGGCAAGCGTCGCGGCCTATGATCCGGTCGGGCGCGAACAAGCCAAGCCGTTGCTGCCGGGGGTTGAGTTCGCGGCCGATGCCTATGCCGCGGCGGCGGGGGCCGATGCACTGGTCATCGTGACCGAATGGGATGAATTCCGCGCGCTCGACCTGCGTCGGATGAGGCAAGCGATGGCGGGAGCGGCGCTGATCGACCTCAGGAACATCTATGACCGGCAAGCCGTTGTGCAAGCCGGCCTGTCCTATCGCGGCGTTGGGCGCGGGGCCTGACGGCTTAACAAGGACGGCAAGTGATGGATGATCCCAAGATCGTGGTGCTCGGGCTGGGCTATGTCGGACTGCCGCTGGCGGTCGCGCTGGCGAAATCGTTCGAAACGATCGGGCTCGACATCGACATGGCGCGGATCGTCGAGCTGAAGGCGGGCGAGGATCGCACCCGCGAGGTCGAGCGAGAGAAGTTGGCGGCGACGAGCCTCAGTCTGACCGCCGATCCGGAAGATGGGCGCGGAGCGGACGTCTATATCGTCACGGTGCCGACCCCGGTCGATAACAACAACCGCCCCGATCTCGGCGCGGTGCTGAGCGCGTCTCGGACGGTTGCCGGGCTGATCGACCCGGCGCGACGGCCCACGGTGGTATTCGAAAGCACGGTCTATCCCGGCGTTACCGAGGACCAGTGTGGCGGCGAAATCGAGCGCGCCGGCGGATTGAAGCGCGGGCGCGATTTTCGCCTCGGCTACTCGCCCGAGCGGATCAACCCCGGCGACCGCGAGCATAGCGTCGAGCGGATCACCAAGGTCATCGCCGGCGAGGATGACGAGGTCGTCGAGTTGCTGGCGCGCATCTATGGCGCGGTGACTAGCGGCGGGGTGTTTCGCGCTGCTTCGATCAAGGCCGCCGAGGGGGCCAAGGTGATCGAGAACGCCCAGCGCGACATCAACATCGCCTTCATGAACGAGGTCGCCCAGATCATGGGACAGGCCGGAGTGTCGGTGTGGGACGTGCTCGACGCGGCGCGGACCAAGTGGAATTTCTTGGCGTTCGAGCCGGGGCTGGTGGGCGGTCACTGCATCGGAGTCGATCCCTATTATCTGAGCCATCTGAGCCAAAGCCTGGGGCATCACCCGCACGTCATCCTGGCGGGGCGCGGGACCAATGACGGGATGGGGCGGTGGATCGCCGACCGGGTGCACGAGGCGCGTGGGGGGCAGCCGGGGAGCGTGCTGGCGCTGGGGCTGACGTTCAAGGAGAATGTGCCGGACCTGCGCAACAGCCGGGCGATCGACGTGATCGAGCGACTGGTGGAGTTGGGCCACGACGTCGAGGTCGCCGATCCGCTGGCCGACGCGGACGCGGTGCGCGAGGAATATGGCCTGGGGTTGAGCATTGTCGACGGACGCGCCTATGACCTGGTCATTGGACTCGTCGGACACGAGGAGTATCGCGCATTGGACGGATCACGGCTTGCCGCGCTGGTCGCGCCGGGCGGGATGCTGGCGGACCCCAAGGGGCTTTGGCGTGGCGTCGCGGTCGATGGAGCTGTGCGGTGGACGCTGTGATGCGCGGCCCGTCGCCGGGCATCTCGGAGTGATGCTCCATTCGGTGCCAGTGCGCGCGCCGGCGCGGCGGTCGCTGCTGAGCCGTCGCCGATTCCAGCTGATCGGGGCGCTGGTCGTTGCCGCGCTCGTACCCTATCTGTTGCGTCCTATCTTTTATGGTGTGACCGGCGACCAGGCTCAGTCGCACAATGCGCTGGTCGGTAACATTGCCGCGGTGGTGATGGCGCTGTGGATCCGCCAGTCGGTCGAGACCTATCCCGGGGTGCGATCGAGCGCGACCAATTTGCCCGCCGCCGCCGCAAGTCACGGTTTCGTGCTGACGGCGATCCTGTTCCTGCGGCTCGATTACGATCGGCTGGCGCTGCTCGGCGGGTTCCTGCTCCACCTGGCGTGGCTTTACACGATCTATTTCGCGGCCCAGCGCGGATCGCGCATGACGGTCGCGATCGTCCCTTATGGGCGGATTGCCAAGCTCGGCGCGATCGACCGGGTCGATTGGCAGACGATGCGCCACCCCACGCTCGCCGATGTCGCGGGGGCGCAGGCGATCGTGGCCGATTTCGGCGCCGACCTGCCGCCAGAGTGGGAGGCATTCCTGGCCGACGCGGCGCTGGCCGGGCGGATCGTGTTCCAGGTCAAGCAACTCGAGGAATCGCTGACCGGGCGGGTCGAGATCGAGCATATCAGCGAAAATAGTTTCGGCAGTTTGCTTCCCGCGCGGGGCTGGTTTCACTTGAAGGGAGTCGCCGACCTGCTGTTCGCGCTGGCGGTGCTGCCGCTGGTCACGATCGTCGCGTTGGTCGTCGCGGTCGCGATCAAGCTCGACGATGGCGGCACGGTGCTGTTCCGGCAGCAGCGCATCGGTCACGCCGGCGAGACGTTCGAGATGGTCAAATTTCGAACGATGCGGGTTTTCGATCCGGGGCTCGCGACCGACCGACGGGCGGCGGCGATGACCGGCGACGACGATGACCGGATCACCCGCGTCGGGGTCACCCTTCGGCGCTGGCGGATCGACGAACTGCCGCAGATATGGAATGTCCTCAAGGGCGACATGAGCTGGATCGGACCGCGCCCCGAAGCGCAGGTTCTGTCGGCGTGGTATAGCGGAGAAATCCCGTTCTATCGCTATCGCCATGTTGTGAAGCCGGGAATATCGGGCTGGGCGCAGGTCAACCAAGGCCATGTCGCCGAAGTCGACGAGGTTCATCGCAAGCTTCATTATGATTTCTATTACATCAAATATTTCTCGCCGTGGCTCGACCTACTGATCTTGTTCCGAACCATCAAGACGATGGCGTCGGGCTTCGGTTCGCGCTGAATTCCACGGATTTTCCTGCGTGAAGACCGTTCACCTGATCGCCGCCGCGTGACCCAATTTCATGAAGGTCGCGCCGTTGTTGCGCGCGCTGAAGGCGAGCGACTAATTCGTGCCGAAGCTGATCCACACCGGCCAGCACTATGATCCCAATTTGTCGGACGCGATCTTTGCCGACCTGTCGCTGCCCGCGCCCGATTTTCACCTGGGGGTGGGGTCTGGAAGCCATGGCGAGCAGACCGGCGGGGTGATGATCGGCTATTAGACGATCGCGCTGGTCGAGCGGCCCGACTGGCTGGTGATGGTCGGCGACGTCAATTCGACGGTGTCGTGCGCGATGGTCGGGGCGAAGCTGCGCATTCCGACGGTGCATCTCGACGCGGGCTTGCGCAGCCGCGACCGCGACCGCGACATGCCCGAGGAGATCAACCGGCTGGCGACTGACGTCATCGCCGATGTGCTGTGGACGCCCCCTTGCCGGATGGCGACGTGAATTTGCTGGCCGAGGGGATTCCGACGGAGCGTATCACGCGGGTCGGGAATATCATGCTCGACAGTTTCGAGATGGTGCGCCCCCGCGGTCGAGGCGGCGGCGGAATGGGAAGCGCAGGGGGTCGCCCGGGACGGCTATGCGGTGGTCACGCTGCACCGGCCGTCGAACGTCGATAGGCAGGAAAGGCTGAACGCGCTGGCCGAGGCGCTGGTCGCGTTGCAGGCGAAGCTGTCGCTGGTGTTCCCGGTCCATCCTCGCACGGCGGCGCAGTTGGCCAAGAGCGGCCTTGCCGGCAAGCTCACCACGGCAGGGGTCAAGCTGGTCGAGCCATTGCCTACAAGCGGTTCATGAGCTTGGTGTTGGGATTGCGGCTGGTCGTCACCGACAGCGGGGGGATTCAGGAGGAAACGACCTATCTCGGCATCCCGTGCCTGACGCTTCGTCCAAATACCGAGAGGCCGATCACGATCAGCGAGGGGACCAACCGGCTGGTGACTCTGGCGATGCTGAGCGGCGCGGTGGACGACGCGATGGGCCGCAGCTACCAGCCGCGGCGGCCCGAATTTTGCGACGGGCAGACGGCGGGATGGTGGGTCGCGGACTTGATCGCACGGGGGTGATGAGCGGTCGCTGAATCCTTGCGCTGACGACCGACAGCTTCGGCGGGCGCGGCGGGATCGCCAGCTATGCCCGAGACACGATCAGGACGATGGCGGCGCGTCCTGACGTAAGCGAAGTGGTCGTACTGACATCATTCCCGGCCCGTTGCCAGCTTGTGTTCGGCTCGTCGACAAGTCCGGGACCGGCAAAGTGGGGTGTGCCGCGGAAGCGGCGCGGTTAGCGCTGGCAGGCGGGTTCGACGCGGTGTGGATCGCCCATGCCACGCTGGCCCCGCTCGGGTGGCTGGCGGCGCATCGGTCGAGGACCAAGCTCGGCATGAGTGTGCACGGGAGTGAGGTGTGGCAGCGCGGGCGGGGGCGCGTGAGTCGGCGATGGCGCGCGCCGACCTGCTGACGTCGGTCAGCCGGGTGGCCCTCGACCGCTACCGGGCGGCGCGTGTCGGCGACGACCGCACCTTCGCGATCCTGCCAGGGACGGTCGACCTGCAAAGGTTCAAACCCGGCCCCCGGTCGGCCGGGTTGGTCGATCGCTATGGACTGGGTGGACGCAGAGTGATGCTGACCTCGTCGCGAATTGGCGACGATCTGGTCGAGAAGGGCTTCGCGCGGTTGATCGCGCAGCTGCCGCGATTGATCGAACGCTGGCCGGACCTTATCTATCTGATTGGCGGGGACTGCAGCCAGCGCGGCCGGCTCGAGCGTCAGATCAGTGACGCCGGTCTCCGCGACCGGGTGGTTATCACCGGATATATCGACAAGGCCGAGCTCGCCGACCATTATCGCTTAGCGGACGCGTTTATCCTTCCAAGCAGCGGGGAGGGGCTGGGGATCGTTCTCCTGGGAGTACAGGCATGAGGCATCCCGACCATCGCAAGTGTGCTGGACAGTGGTGCCGAGGTCGTCGCCAGAATTGGCTGAGCGGTTGATCCGAATGATGGAGTGGCGGTCGAGCAAGCGTTGGCCGAGGCATTCGCCAGCATCCGCCGCCGGCCGCCGGGGATCGAGCAATTCGCCATTGCCGCATTCGAGAAAAGAATGATCTCGGTGATTGACCGATTGTTCGACTAGTCCGCCATGGCCACAGTGATGCGGCGACCGCGTTCGCGCCACGGGACTTCGATCCAGCGATGGGTCACCAGCGAGTCGAGGATGATCGCGCCGAGCGCAGCGACGGTGGCGAGTGCGGCGAGCGGAAGGGAGAAGGCAGCATGGCCGTCGGGCGTGATCCCGACGAGCCGCTCGGTGACGAAATTAGCGATCATCAGCATAGAGATATGAACGAGGTAGATGGAGTAGCTCAGGCGACCGAGCAACTGCGCCAGCGCGGACATCAGCAAGCGGAACAGCGGCGACGCCCGGTCGGCGACGGAGCCGATCAGGAGCAGCGCGGCGAGTGGGGGGGAAGGCGAGTTCGAGCCTTGGCGCGTTGTCGAGGACAGGGAGTAGTGCGACGATCCCCGCGATGGCGATCAGTTGGACCAGCAACGTGCCGTGCGAGCTGCGCACTGGGCAGCGCCGCGTCAGTGCGAAGACAATTGCGCCGAGCGCGAAGCCGAACAGACATCGCGGGACTCGATATAGCAAGGCCCCATCCATCACCGGTCCGCCGGCGCTTGCAAGGATCAGCAAGGCTATCAGGCCAATGGCTGCAAGGCGATCCGCCCGCGTGGTCGGGCGGTCAGCGCGAAGGTCGCCGCGGTCACGAGATAGGCGACCCATTCGGTGCTGATGCTCCAGCTTGGGACGTTGAGCACGGAGCGGTCGGTAAAGCCCCAGGCATGGATCATGGCCAGATTGGCCAGCGCGAGCCACTTGAAATGGACGTCGATGCCAAGCGTGGCCGCGCTCGCCGGGTGCATCGCCACTCGCGCGGCGATGAGCGCGGCAACGAACAGCATAGGCGCCAAGTGCAGCGAGTAGAGACGGAAGAAGCGACGAGTCAGGAAGCGCTTTGCGGCATTCCACCCGGTCGGTGCGCGAATGTGGCTTAGGGCAATGACAAAGCCCGACATGACGAAGAAGAAATCGACGAACAGCCAACCGTGCCGGACGATGAAATTATGCGTCAGCGGCGAGACGAACTCGACGTAATAGAGAACGACGAGCACGGCGCAGAAGCCGCGCAGGGCCGCGAGATTTTCGTAGAAAAGAGCGAGGCGTCTGCCGACCGAGCCGAAGCCGCGTCGTCAGGCATCGATAGCATCCTCATCCACGCTGGCGGCGCTGGCCTGGATGAAGTTGAAGCGGTGTTCGGGGTTCTTGCCCATGAGGCGCTCGACGAGGTCCTTCACTGGCTGGCGGTCATGGTACTCGGCGGGGAGGGTGATGCGGATGAGCGAGCGCGATGCCGGGTCCATCGTGGTCTGCTTTAGCTGGTCGGGGTTCATTTCTCCGAGGCCCTTGAAGCGACCGACGTCGACGTTCTTGCCCTTGAACTCCTTGGCCATGATCTGTTCGCGATGGGCGTCGTCGCGGGCGTAGAGCGATTTGGCGCCGACCGTCAGGCGATAGAGCGGGGGCTGGGCGAGGAACAGGTGGCCGCGCCTCACCAGTTCGGGCATTTCCTGGAAGAAGAAGGTCATCAACAGCGTGGCGATGTGCGCGCCGTCGACGTCGGCGTCGGTCATGATGATGACCCGCTCGTAGCGCAGTGCATTCTCGTCGAAGCGGTCGCGGATGCCGCAGCCCAAAGCGAGCTGGAGGTCCGCGATTTCGTTGTTAGCGCGGATCTTTTCGGCGGTGGCGGAGGCGACGTTGAGGATCTTGCCGCGGATGGGGAGGATCGCCTGCGTCTTGCGGTTGCGCGCCTGTTTGGCCGAGCCGCCGGCGCTGTCGCCCTCGACGATGAACAATTCGGTGCCGGCGGCGTCGTCG
>JANMWM010000046.1:0-6099 GCA_031394005.1 Sphingomonas sp. | reverse complement strand
CGCGCTCGACCCCGAGCTCGACCGTGGCGCGCGCCTCGCAATGATCGAGACCGTCGCCAAGTGGCAGGGCGCAGGCGACCTCGAGGCCGTATGGTCGGGCGAGATCGCGGCCGAGGGCGGCTACCTCCTTCGCCGACTGTGGCGCGGGGTCACCGACGTCACCATCGTCGAGCCCGCCTTCCTTGCCTCCGCCGAAGCCCGCAAATTGCACGCGTTGGCCTCCGAACAACGGGCGCTTTATTCAAAGCCCGCGGCCTTGCGCACCGTCCGCAAGTCGACCGCCCCGGTCGAGGCCGCTCCCGAACCGGTCGAAGGCGAGGAAGACACCGTCGAGGAAACCGTCGCCGACACGAAGAAAGCCATCCCGGTCACTCGCCCATCCGAACTGCTCGACGCCGTCCTCGCCGCGGGCCGCAAGGGCCTCTCGATCCAGCGCTACAAGGGCCTCGGCGAAATGAACGCCGAGCAATTGTGGGAAACCACCCTCGACCCCGCCAACCGCTCCCTCCTCCGCGTCGAAGTCACCCAAGCCGACATTGCCGACGAGATCTTCACCCGCCTGATGGGCGACGTGGTCGAACCGCGGCGCGAGTTCATTCAGGACAATGCGCTGAGCGTGGCCAATCTCGACGTCTAAGGAACCCGCGCGAGTGGGGAAGGTTGGCTTGGCGTGACCTCCCCCACCATCACCGTCGCCTCCTACAATATGCGCAAGGCGATCGGGATCGACCGGCGGCGGCGACCGGATCGCGTGCTCGCGGTGCTGCAGGAGATCGACGCCGACATCGTCGCGCTTCAGGAGGCGGACAAACGGTTCGGGACCCGCGCGTCGGCGGTGCCGCATGCGCTGATCGACAGCCACGGGCTCTACAAACCGGTTGAGTTCGGCGTCAGCCACTCGCGCTTCGCCCACGCGATTCCGTTCGGCGAAGCGATCGAGACGCGGCTCGGGCTTGGAACGAAAAACCTCGGCTGGCACGGCAATGCGATCCTCGTGAAACGCGAGGTCGAGATCACCGGTTATGAAGCGCTCGACCTGCCGATGCTCGAGCCACGTGGCGCGGTGCTGGCCGAGCTTGTCGTGCGTGGGCAGGAGCTTCGGGTCGTAGGAATGCACCTCGACCTGTCGGGGCTGTGGCGCCGACGGCAGGTGATGCGCATCCTCGACCATATCGCGCGGCGCCATCGGCCGATGCCGACGGTGGTCATGGGCGACTCCAACGAGTGGAGCAAAGGTGGCGGGGTGCTGCGCGAATTCGCGCCTAACTACCGGATCGCCGACACCGGGTTTAGCTTTCACGCGCGCCGGCCGGTTGCGGCGCTCGACCGGATTATCGTCGAAAAAACCCTGACCATCGCCGCTTGCGGGGTGCACCACAGCCTCGCCGCTTCGCAGGCCAGCGATCATCTGCCCGTGTGGGCCAAGCTGAGCGCCTAGCCGCCGGCGATCTTCCGCTGTCGCCGTCGCTGGATCGATGAGCCGATGCCCATCGCCTCGCGATATTTGGCCACCGTCCGCCGCGCGAGGTCGAACCCTTTTTCCTTGAGCAAGTCGAGCAGCGTGTCGTCGCTGAGGATGTCCGTCTCACCGTGGATCAGCTTGGCGATCGCCGCCTTGACCGCCTCCGCAGCGGCGCCCTCGCCATCCTCGCTGCCGACCCCCGAACCGAAGAAATATTTCAACTCGATCAGCCCACGGTCGCACAGCAGATATTTGTTCGACGTCACCCGGCTGACGGTCGATTCGTGCATCTCGATTGCTTCGGCCACATCGCGCAGGGTGAGCGGCTTCAACGCCGCGACGCCGTTCAGGAAGAACCCCTCCTGCCGCTTAACGATTTCCGACGCCACCTTGACAATCGTCCGCGCGCGCTGGTCAAGCGCCTTCACCAGCCAATGCGCACTGGCGAGGCAGTCCCCGAGCCACGCCTTCGAGGCCTTGTCGGTGGCCCCGGCCTTCAATTCGAGGTGGTAGCGTCGGTTGACGAGTAGCTTCGGCAAAGTCGCGCCATTCAGTTCGACGATCCACCCCGCCCCCGCTCTCCTCACGAACAAGTCCGGCTGGGCGGTATCGGGCTCACGATCGGTAAACCGGCACCCCGGCTTGGGATCGTACGCGCGAAGTTCGAGCACCATCGCGGCAAGGTCCTCATCATCAACCTCGCAGATCCGCTTGAGATCCTTCATCGCTGCTCTCGCGAGGAGGTCGAGATTGTCGATCAGTCGCGCCATCGCGGGATCGTAACGGTCAGCCGCCTTGGCCTGAAGCGCCAGGCATTCCGAAAGATTGCGCGCGCCGACTCCGGGCGGGTCGAGCGACTGGACCAGCGCCAGTGCCTCCGCGACCTCACGCCGGCTCGTCCCCGTCGTCGCCTGAATCGCCTCAAGCGGCGTGGTCAGATAGCCCGTTTCCTCAAGTTCCTTGACGATCGCTTCAGCGAGGCTGCTTGCCCCGTGCAACTGCTCCATCAAATGCTGGCATAATCCGGTCTCGCTCGCCGCCAGTCGATCGAAGTCAAACCCCTCGTCTGATCCGCCGCCAACATCGAACACGCTGTCATTGTCGAGCGCCGCCTCGCGCCAGTCCATGTCGAGGCCGCTGTCGTCGCCCTTGGCGAGCAGTTCGTCCGCGCCGCTAGGGTCCGCAGCTTCGTCACCGGTCTCCCGGTCGATGGTGATGACGACGCTCTCGCCCTCACCGCCGCTTGATTCGAGCAGAGGATTCTTGGCCAGCTCCGCGGCGACCACCGCTTCAAGTTCGAGGTTCGACAGCGCGAGCAGCTTGATCGCCGCCTGAAGCTGCTGGCTCATCACCAGCGACTGCGACTGGCGGATATCGAGGCGTGGACCCAGTCCCATCGCCTTAATCCTTACAGCGCAAAGCTTTCACCAAGGTAGAGCCTTCGTACATCGGCATTGGCGACAAGCGCCTCAGGGCTGCCCTGGAACAGCACTTCACCGCCATAGATGATACAAGCGCGGTCGACGATATCGAGCGTTTCACGGACATTATGGTCGGTGATGAGCACCCCGATATCGCGCTGCTTGAGTTCGATGACGAGGTCGCGGATGTCCGAAATCGAGATCGGGTCGATCCCCGCGAAAGGCTCGTCGAGCAGCATGATCGAGGGATTTGCGGCCAGTGCGCGCGCGATTTCGCAACGCCTCCGCTCGCCTCCCGACAGCGCCATCGCCGCGCTGTCGCGAAGGCGGGTCAGCCCGAATTCGTCGAGCAGCTTTTCGAGCCGCGCGCGTCGCGCATCATGATCGCGCTCGGAAAGCTCGAGCACCGCCAAAATATTCTGCTCGACCGTCAGTCCGCGAAAGATCGAGGTTTCCTGCGGCAGATAGCCCAAGCCCAGCACGGCGCGGCGGTACATCGGCAGGCGGGTGATGTCCTGGCCGTCGAGCACGATCCGCCCGGCGTCGGGCTTGACCAGTCCCATTACCGAGTAGAAGCAGGTCGTCTTGCCCGCGCCATTGGGGCCGAGCAGCCCAACGACCTCGCCGCGCGACACCGACAGGCTGACGTCGTGGAGGACCGCGCGCTTGTCATACGACTTGGCGATCGAGTGAACCTCGAGCCCGCGCACCGGCGTCGCCATCTCGGCACTCGCCGAGCGGTCGAGAAGCAAGACGTCGTTCATCAGCCCTTGCGCTGCGGCACGGTGAAGTGGCCGGTAACTCGCCCGCCCGATCCGTCGAGTCCCGGCGCCCCGCCGTCGACGACGGCGCGGCCCGTCGTGAGGTCGATGACCAGGCGCGCGCCGCTGATCCGCGATTGTTGGCGTTGCAGCTCGACGCCGCCGACCAGCGTGATCAGCTTGCGGTCGAGATCATACACACCGAATGCCCCCCGCGCCGTCTCGCTCGGACTCTTGACGACGACGCCACCCGCCGCGTCGAGACGCTGCATCTTCAGCCCGCCGGTGCCATTGGTATAGGCGATCGTAAGCCGTGCCGTGTCGAGAGTCAGCTCCTGCTGCTTGACGTGAACATTACCGGCCATGACCGCGCGATCGGCGCGGTCCTGCACTTCCATGCGGTCAGCCGAGACATCGACCGGTGCACTGCTGTCGTGCCCCTTCAGCGCCGACGTCGGCTCAGCTCTGGCCAGGCCGACGCATCCGAGGAGGACAACAAGACCGCCGATCAGTGGAAGAGCGCGCTGCATCATTTCCTCTTGATCGCCCCTTGGACGATTTTCAAGCGTGCGCCGCCCGACAGCGTCACTGTCCGGCTGCCGAGATCGGCCGACATGTGCCCTGCGCTGAACTGGCCGAGCTTCATCGTCCCGCTGGCCGGTCCGCCGCTGCTGAGCTGTTTCGATTTGAGGTCGACACTGACGTTGCTGGTTTCGAGATGATACCCATTCTGGTCTTGCACCCGCACCGCTCCCGGAATCGCGACCTTCTGCGCATCGAGATCATAACGCCCATGCTCGGCGCCGATCGACACCGGACCACGGTCGAGCCCGACCTTGGCGCTCATCCCGTTGATGTCGACCACGTGCACCGCGCTCGACTGCTGCACCGCTTGATTGGCGACGATCTCGAATGGCTGGCCCTTGTCGTCGGCGCCGGTGTAGCGCGCAGCCTCAACCCGCATCCGCTCTTGCGCCTTGTCGGCCTTGTTCTTGTCGAGCAGGAAGCTGACTTCGGTCTGCTTGCTGAACGGGGCGATCGCGAGCAGCAAAAGCAGTGCGATCCCGAGCGCGGGGAGGCCAAACTTGAGCAGCCGCACGAATCGGTCGTGCGAGCTTCCCGGCCGCGCCCAGCCGGGTGCGGGTCCGCGGTTGGGCGGCACGGCTTCAGGCATGCGCGAAAATATCCTGCTCGGCCCAGCCGGCGAGATCGAGCAATGCACGATGGGGCAGGAAGTCGAAGCAGGCTTGCGCCAGTTCGACGCGCTGCTCGCGAATCAGTCGCTGGTCGAGCTTTTCCTTCAGGCGATGGAGATAACGGACGTCCGACGCGGCATAGTCGCGCTGAGCGTCGTTGAGCTCGGGTCCGCCCCAGTCGCTCGTCTGCTGCTGCTTAGAGATGTCGGTGCCGAGCAATTCCTTGACTAATTCCTTCAGCCCATGCCGGTCGGTATAGGTGCGCACCAGCCGCGACGCGGTGCGCGTGCAATAGACCGGGCCAGCCACGATTCCGAGATAGGCACGCATGAGCGCCACATCAAACCGGCCGAAATGATAGAGCTTCAACCGATTCGGGTCGCCGAGCAGCGCCTTGAGGATGGGCGCGGCAAAATCGCTGTCGGGGCCGAAACGGACGAGATGCTCGTCGGGGCCGCCATCACTGAGCTGGACAAGACACAGCCGGTCGCGCCCGGGAAGGAGCCCCATCGCCTCGGTATCGACCGCGAGCGGGCCCTCGGCGAAAGTCACGCCATCGGGCAAATCTTCCTCGTGAAAATGGATCGTCAACGCTGTGATTCCTTGAAATGTTCGCCAACTTCGGACGACGTCTTACGGGCAATAGGCGCTTATCCGCGCCAAGTTCCAGTAGCGATCAAGCGAATCACTAGGAGCAGAGCCGATTTTGCGATATGCGATCCCGCGTGTGCGCGAGATTTTCGTGTCTCATACCGGTCGCGCCTGGGTCCCGCGCGGCGGTTTTTCGTCCTGACGGGGCACGTGAAGAGAGTTTGAATGGGTTTCGATCGAGGGCGTAAAGGGGATCGCGGCGGACGCGGCCGCGACAAGCGCGACAGCTTTGGTGGTGATGAAGGCGGCAGCAGCTTCGGCGGCGGCGGCGGTTTCGGTGATCGCGGTGGCGGCAGTGGCGGCTACGGCGATCGTGGCGGCGGCGGTTTTGGCGGCGGCGGCGGCGGTTATCGCAGTGGCGGTGGCGGTGGCTTCGGCGGCCCACCCGGTGGCGGCAGCGGCGGCGGATTTCGCAGCGGCGGTGGTGCCGGTGGCGGCGGCGGCTTTCGCAGCGGCGGCGGCGCGGGTGGCGGAATGCCTCCTCAAGTCGTTGGCGAAGGCAAGGGAATCGTCAAATTTTTCAACCCGCAGAAGGGCTTCGGTTTCGTCGTTCGCGATGACGGCGGCGAGGATGTGTTCGTGCACATCAGCGCGGTCGAGCAGGCGGG
>JANMWM010000036.1:0-3937 GCA_031394005.1 Sphingomonas sp. | reverse complement strand
AAGGGCATCGACGCGTTCGTGGTCGAGGATACCGAGGAAGCCCGCTTGCTCGCGCCGCGCCCGATCGAGGTGATCGAAGGCCCGCTGATGGACGGGATGAACGTCGTCGGCGACCTGTTTGGGTCGGGCAAGATGTTCCTTCCGCAGGTCGTCAAATCGGCGCGGGTAATGAAGAAGGCGGTCGCACACCTGCTCCCCTACATCGAGGCCGCCAAGGACCCGGGTGCGCGCGGCAAGGGCAAGATCATCATGGCTACGGTCAAGGGCGACGTCCACGACATCGGCAAGAATATCGTTGGGGTGGTCCTGCAGTGCAACGGGTTCGAGATTGTCGATCTGGGTGTCATGGTGCCGTGGACGAAGATTCTCGAGACCGCGATCGCCGAGGATGCCGACATCATCGGGCTGTCGGGGCTGATCACCCCGTCATTGGATGAGATGGTTACCGTCGCCGAGGAGATGAAACGCGCAGGGTTCAAGCTACCGCTCCTCATCGGCGGAGCGACAACCTCCAAGGTCCACACCGCGCTGCGCATCGATGTTGCCTATGACGGCCCCGTGATCCACGTTCTCGACGCCAGCCGTGCGGTCGGGGTCGCGACGACGCTGGTCAGCAAGAGCGGCGGGCGAACCGCCTATGTCGACGAGATCAAGGGCGACTATGCCCATGTCCGCGAGACTCGCGAAGGAAAGGGCCAGAACGCGCTCCTCCCCATCGCCGATGTGCGCGCCAACACCTTCCCGGCCGACATGCACTTGCAGCCACCTGCCCCGGTCCAACCCGGCGACCATCGCTTCGAAGCGTGGCCGCTCGAGGATCTGCGCGGCCTGATCGACTGGACCCCGTTCTTCCGCGCGTGGGAACTTGCCGGGAACTACCCCGCAATCCTGGTCGACCAAGTCGTCGGCGAAAGCGCGACCAGCCTGTTCGCCGATGCCAATGCCATGCTCGACACAATCATCGCCGACAAGTGGCTGACCGCTCACGGAACCGTTGGGCTGTGGCCGTGCCGCCGCGAAGGGGACGACGTCATCCTCCATCTCGAGGACGAGCGCCACGTCCGCCTTCCCTTCCTGCGCCAGCAAATCGCCAAGCGCGCCGGCCGGGCGAGCATGTGCCTCGCCGATTTCGTTTCGCACGACGGTGACTGGATCGGCGGGTTTTCAGTCGGGATCCACGGGATCGACCCGCATATCGCGCGGTTCAAGGCCGACACCGACGACTATTCCGATATCCTGCTCAAAGCTCTCGCCGACCGGCTAGCCGAGGCATTTGCCGAGCGGCTCCACCAGTACGTACGGATGGAATTGTGGGGCTATGCGCCGAGCGAGCAGTTGACCAATGAGGCGCTGATCAAGGAGCAATATTTCGGCATCCGCCCTGCCCCGGGCTACCCTGCGTGCCCTGATCACAGCCTCAAGCCGATCCTGTTCGACCTGCTCGGCGGGACCGAGGCGACGGGGATAACGCTGACCGAAAGTTTCGCCATGCTCCCGACCTCGGCGGTCTCGGGCTTCTACTTCGGCCACCCTCAGGCGGCCTATTTCGGCGTCGCACGGATCGGCGAGGACCAGCTCGCCGACTATGCCGTCAGGCGAGACATTCCGCTCGACGAAGCGCGCCGCTGGCTGCGTCCCAATCTCGACTGACCCAAAACTCTCTCTAAGATTGACGCAAGACGCCGCGACATATAACGACATCGTTATATTTGTAATTCCTTCGCTCCAACTTGTCTGGGTGCTCATGCGCAACAGCTATCTGTTCACGTCCGAATCGGTTTCCGAAGGCCATCCCGACAAGGTCGCCGACCAGATTAGCGACGCGATCGTCGACTTGTTCCTGGCCAAGGATCCCGAAGCGCGCATCGCGTGCGAGACCCTGACGACGACCCAGCTGGTCGTGCTTGCCGGAGAAATCCGCTGCAAGGGCGTTTACGAGGACGGCCAGTGGCTTGACGGAGCGCAGGCAGAGATCGAGCAGGCCGTTCGCGAAACGGTCAAGCGCATCGGCTATGAGCAAGAAGGCTTCCACTGGGAGACCCTGACCTTCACCAACAAGCTCCACGGCCAGTCCGCGCACATCGCGCAGGGCGTCGACGCATCGGGCAACAAGGACGAGGGCGCGGGCGACCAGGGGATCATGTTCGGCTATGCCACCGACGAAACTCCCGAATTGCTTCCCGCCACGCTCTACTACAGCCACAAGATCCTCGAGCGCATGGCCGCCGACCGCCACTCGGGCGCGGCCCCGTTCCTCGAGCCCGACGCCAAGAGCCAAGTTACCCTGCGCTACGAGGAGAGCACCCCCGTCGCCGCGACCGCGATCGTCGTCTCGACCCAGCACGGCAAGGGCTACGACCAGGGCGACCAGGAGGCCGAACTCCACGCCTATGTGAAGCGCGTCGTCGCCGATGTATTCCCGGCGCATTTGCTGTCGAACGAGACCGTTTATCACATCAACCCGACCGGCAGCTTCGAGATCGGCGGCCCCGACGGCGACGCGGGCGTCACGGGTCGCAAGATCATCGTCGACACTTATGGTGGCGCTGCGCCTCATGGCGGCGGCGCTTTCTCGGGCAAGGACCCGACCAAGGTCGACCGCTCGGCCGCCTACATGGCGCGCTATCTCGCCAAGAACATCGTCGCCGCGAAGCTCGCGACGCGTTGCACGATCCAGCTCGCCTATGCGATCGGCGTGTCGGAACCGCTGTCGCTGTATGTCGACACGCACGAGACCGGGACGGTCGGCGACGACGTGCTCGAGACCGCGATCGGCAAGATCGAGGCGTTGGGCGGAATGACTCCGCGCGGCATCCGCACGCATCTCAAACTCAACAAGCCGATCTACGCCCGCACCGCCGCTTACGGTCACTTCGGACGCACTCCCGAAGGCGACTTTTTTCCCTGGGAAAAAACCGATCTCGTCAACGCGCTCAAAGCGGCGATTGCCTAAGCCGCGATATCGAAAACGGCGCGATCGCTAATTAACTTCATTCAAAGGAATATGCTCATGGCCACCACCACCCTCGAGCGTGACTATGTCATCGCCGACATCGCGCTTGCCGACTTCGGTCGCAAGGAAATCGACATCGCCGAGACCGAGATGCCAGGCCTAATGGCGCTGCGCACCGAGTTTGGCACGACCAAGCCGCTGACCGGCGCGCGGATCGTTGGGTCGCTCCACATGACGATCCAGACCGCGGTGCTGATCGAGACGCTGACCGCGCTCGGCGCGACCGTCCGCTGGGCGTCGTGCAACATCTATTCGACCCAGGACCATGCCGCCGCCGCGATCGCCGCGACCGGCGTCCCGGTCTTCGCGATCAAGGGCGAGACGCTCGAGGAATATTGGGATTATGTCGTCCGAATCTTCGACTGGGGGCAGGACCAGACCTGCAATATGATCCTCGACGATGGCGGCGACGCAACGATGTTCGCACTGTGGGGCGCGCGGGTTGAGGCGGGCGAAACCCTGTTCACACCGACCAACGAAGAAGAAGAAATCTTCGCCGCGACGCTGACCAAGTTCCTTGCCGAGCGTCCAGGCTATCTCACCAGGACCGTCGCCAGCATCAAGGGCGTTTCGGAAGAGACCACGACCGGTGTCCACCGCCTCTATGAGCTCAGCACGCAGGGCAAGCTCCCCTTCCCCGCGATCAACGTCAACGACAGCGTGACCAAGTCGAAGTTCGACAATCTCTACGGCTGCAAGGAATCGCTGGTCGACGCGATCCGTCGCGCCACCGACGTCATGCTCGCCGGCAAGGTCGCCGTGGTCGCTGGCTTCGGCGACGTCGGCAAGGGCTCGGCGCAGTCGCTTCGCAACGGCGGCGCGCGCGTGCTGGTCACCGAAATCGACCCGATCTGCGCGCTTCAGGCGGCGATGGAGGGCTTCGAGGTCGTGACGATGGAGGAAGCGGTCACCCGCGCCGACATC